>JAQICU010000156.1 GCA_027858325.1 Candidatus Cloacimonadota bacterium | reverse complement strand
CATTGGACATTTAGTGATTTTGAATGGCATATTGTAAAAGGTGGGAAGAATTTCCTGATTAATAGGCAACCTTTATCAAAACATATTGAGTTACATTCGAAGTATAATTTTAAGATTTTAATAAATATACCTGTAAAGCTGCAAAACAAATTAAAAATAAATCAGATTTCGAATAGATTTGTAAATTTATCGGTACAAGATATTACAACAAGCGATGTTTACATTTTGTCAAAAAAGAAATGAGATTCTTTTGCCTAAAATAGGAAAGAAGTAACCAATAGTAAATTATCTATAATGACACTAGTATGTTATGTCGTGATGTTTATTGCGAATAAACATTACCTCCATTCCTGGACACATTTCATTTAAAAGCATAAAATTATATATTTCCTGGAGAAATTATGAAAAGTTTATTCACTTCGGAATCGGTTACAGAAGGTCATCCGGATAAAATTTGTGATCAGATTAGTGATGCAATTCTTGATGAATGTCTAAGGCAAGATCCAGAATCAAGGGTTGCTGCTGAAACAGCGACAAAAAATGGGGCTGTCTGGGTTTTTGGAGAAATTACAACACAAGGGTTTGTTGATGTTGATCAAATTGTCAGAAAGACGCTTTACGAAATTGGTTATGATCACAGCAAGCTGGGAATTGATGCGGGAAATTGCGGAGTCTTTTCCAGTATTGTACCGCAATCACCGGATATAAGCCAGGGAGTTACTGCTGGAACTGGTTTGCATAAGGAGCAAGGAGCCGGGGATCAAGGTATGATGTTTGGCTATGCCGTTAATGAGACTCCACAGTTAATGCCATTACCCATTATGTTGGCTCATGGACTTACAAAGAAACTTGCTGAGGTTAGAAAGAACGGATCTCTACCATATTTGGGACCGGATGGTAAATCTCAAGTTACTGTTGAATACGATGGTATCGTTCCTAAAAGAATTCATACTATTGTGGTGTCGAATCAGCACAGCCCAGAGGTTACTCACGATAAGATTGAAGCTGATATCATCAAATATGTAATAAAACCGGTTTGCGGAGTGTATGTTGACAAGGAAACAACTATTCATGTTAATCCTACTGGTGCTTTCATTATAGGTGGACCTCAAGCTGATGCCGGTCTTACCGGCAGAAAAATAATCGTTGATACTTATGGTGGAATGGGCAGACATGGCGGAGGAGCATTTTCCGGGAAAGATCCATCTAAAGTGGATAGAAGTGCAGCTTATTGTGCCAGGTATATTGCCAAAAATATTGTGGCAGCTGAACTGGCAAAAGAGTGTGAAGTCCAGCTTGCTTATGCGATTGGTGTAGCTGAGCCTGTCTCGGTTTTTGTAAATACATTCGGCACAGGAATAATTCCGGATGATAAATTGATGGATATTGTTCGTGAAACTTTTTCACTGACTCCAAATGGGATAATCAATCATCTTAATTTGCGGCGTCCAATCTATCAACTTACTGCTTCATATGGTCATTTTGGTCGGGAATTAGATGAATTTACCTGGGAAAAAACAGATAAAATTGATATTCTGAAGAAAAAAGCTGCAAAGCTAAAATGAGTTTATTGATCGTAGGCTCAATCGCTCTGGACTCTATAATTACTCCTTTTGGTGAAAGAGTAGACGTTCTGGGTGGTTCTACCGTTTATACTTCAATGGCCAGTAAAAACTTTTGTAAAACTAATATCGTAGGTGTGGTCGGCGCAGATTTCCCCAAAGAACATATTGAACTTCTTGAATCTAATGAGATTGATACGGAAGGAATGGTAATAGCGGCAGGCAAAACATTTCGTTGGAAGGGAGTTTATAATGATTTAAATCAGGCTGAAACTCTTGATACCCAGCTTAATGTTTTTGCTGAATTCAATCCCAGTATTTCTGATAATTACAAAAAATGTGATTATGTGTTCTTAGGGAATATTGATCCAGTTCTGCAATTGAGTGTTTTAAATCAAATGCAAAATTCCAAAATTACGGCTTGTGACACCATGAATTTCTGGATTTCAGGTAAAAAGGAAACACTTCTAAAAGTAATCAAAAAAGTTGATATCCTTTTTATCAATGAAGAAGAGATTAAAATGCTTATTGGTGATGCTAATATTTTTCAGGCTGCAGAAATTGCTCTTTCTCTCGGTCCAAAGCTAGTGGTCATTAAATGTGGCGGACACGGTTCAGTCTGCATAGGAGAAAATTTCATTTTCTTTGCACCTGTCTATCCAGTCAAAAGAGCCATTGATCCAACCGGAGCAGGAGATAGTTTTGCCGGTGGTTTCATGGGATATCTGGCCCAGAAGGATAATTTTGATAAAGATACTATTCGCAATGCTATGATATATGGTACGATCATGGCATCATTTTGTGTGGAAGCATTTAGTTTAGAAAGAGTTAAAGAAGTGACTGCTAAATCAATCGAGTTACGCAAAAGCAAAATTCGAAAAAGTGTTATCTTTAGATAAACTTTTTATAAAAATAATCATAAGACTAGATGTTAAAAAAAGGAGTAACAATGAATTATAAAGTAAAAGATATAAATCTGGCAGATTTCGGGCGAAAAGAAATCGCCTTAGCAGAAATTGAGATGCCGGGTTTGATGGCACTTCACGCCAGATACAAAGATTCCAAACCATTGCAGGATGTCCGCATTATGGGCAGCCTGCACATGACAATACAGACAGCAGTTCTCATTGAAACTTTGGTAGCAATGGGAGCTGATGTACGTTGGGCTAGCTGCAATATTTTTTCAACTCAAGATCATGCTGCTGCAGCAATCGCAGCGTCAGGTGTTCCAGTTTTTGCCTGGGAAGGTGAATCAAGCGAAGAATACTGGTGGTGCACTTTGCAGGCTCTTTCATTTCCTGATGGAAAAGGACCACAATTAATCGTAGATGACGGTGGTGATGCTACATTATTTATTCATAAGGCGGCAGCCTATCAGGATGATGAATCTGTAGTTGAAGAAAAAACTGATAATGAAGAACTTCTGGCAATATTCAAAATGTTAAAAACCTGCCGTGATAGAAATTGGAAAAAGATCGCATCCGATATTAAAGGTGTTTCTGAAGAAACAACGACCGGTGTCCATCGTCTTTATCAAATGATGGAAAAAGGAGAGCTTCTCTTCCCTGCTATCAATGTGAATGATTCGGTAACCAAATCCAAATTTGATAATCTGTACGGCTGCCGGGAATCTTTAGTAGACGGCATTAAAAGAGGTACCGACGTAATGGTAGCAGGTAAAGTCGTTGTTGTATGCGGATATGGTGATGTAGGCAAAGGCTGTGCTCAATCCATGCGTGGATTTGGTGCTAGAGTTGTTATTACCGAGATCGATCCGATTTGTGCTCTGCAGGCAGCCATGGAAGGCTTTGAAGTTACACTTCTGGAAAATGTGATCGATGAAGGAGATATTTTCGTTACTGCCACCGGCAATTGTGATGTGATTACTACAGATCACATGCAGCAGATGAAAGACCATGCCATCGTTTGCAACATAGGTCACTTTGATAATGAAATCCAGGTAAATAAATTATATGCTCTTCCAGGCATGAAAAAGGTGAAGATCAAACCGCAGGTACATCAGATCTTTTTCCCGGAAGGAAAATCTATAATTCTGCTTTCTGAAGGCAGACTTGTAAATTTGGGGAATGCAACCGGACATCCTTCGATTGTGATGAGCAATTCATTCACGTACCAGGTGATGGCTCAAATAGACCTCTGGCAAAATGATCATGAGATCGGAGTTTACTTCCTGGATAAAAAATTGGATGAAGAAGTAGCTCGTTTACATTTGGAAAAACTTGGAGTTAAACTCACACAATTAACTGACAAGCAATCTAAATATGTTGGGATTTCAGTTAACGGCCCATACAAATCTGAGCATTATCGATATTGATGAATCGTTACTAAGGTCATTATGAAATTAATTGATACTATCGACAAATATAAAAAACCTTTCTTATCGCTAGAAATTATTCCTCCCAGAAAGGGAACCAGGATTGATAAGATTTTTCACACTATCGAAAAATTGCAATCATTCCATCCCAAGTTCATTAGTGTGACCAATCACCAAACGCAATTTGAATTTAAAGAAAGGGATGGTAAAATTACTAAATTTTCCAAAAATAAAAATGCTGGCCTGATCGGGTTAGCTGGGGCTATCAAACATCGCTATAATATCGAAACTATTCCGCATCTTATCTGTGGTGGAATTAACCGATTTCAAATTGAAGATTTGCTGATTGATCTTCAATTTCTTGAAATTGATAATGTATTTGTTATTCGGGGTGATGCCAACAATGGGCGTAAATTTGAGGCAGAAAAAGACGGCTTTCTATATGCCAGTGAGATAGTGCAACAGGTAGCGGACATGAATCGAGGTCTATATACTTTTCCAGCAGAAAATCTAGCAGCTACTGATTTCTGTATCGGGGCTGCCGGTTACCCCGAAAAACATTACGAAGCTCTCAACCTGGAAACAGATCTGAAGAATCTTAAGAAAAAAGTGGAAGCAGGAGCTGAGTATATTATCACTCAGATGTTCTTCGATTTTGATGTTTATAAGAGATTTGTGGAAAACGTACGTTCAACCGGTCTTGATGTTCCCATAATTCCGGGTATCAAACCGATCATTAAAGAGGAGTTTTTAAAGAGGATCCCGCGGGCTTTTTTTGTAGACATTCCAGCCAGATTGGTGAAGTTGTTTGAAGAAGCTAAATCAGCTGACGAAGAACTGCAGGCGGGTACTTCCTACATGACGGAGTTGGTAGAAAAGCTGATTGATTATGGCGTTCCTGGTATTCATCTTTTTACGATGGGACAAGGTAAATCTGCCAAAGCATTATTGTCGAACTTCAAAGATTCATTTCAGGAGTAGTTTTGGATTTTATAATACCACCCAGATCAAAGATCATTCCCAGCCGGCGCAGATTCCTGTTTCGTGCCGGTATGAAAGATGATCCAGATATACCAAAAGAAATAGAGAAGAGATTGCGCCTGGCTGCCGAGACAGGAACCAAACTGGCTGATCCTCTGATATTTTGTGAAGAAGTTCCAGTTACAATAAACGGAGTAGCGCGTCAGTTTCTTCCAAGAAGGTTGCAGGGCTCGAATTTAGTAAGAATGTTTGTCAGTAGTTTGGGGAAAGCTATTGACGAAGAAATAGCCGATCTTTCCAACCAGAACAAAGTGCTGGATGCCACACTGTTGGATGCCTGGGCTTCCGAAAGTTTGGAAGCAGTGAATACTTGGTTTGATAGAGTTTTACGCGGAAAGTATGGGACAGCAACTATCCGCTTTTCACCCGGATATGGCGATATGGATATTACGAGAAATTTCGAGATATTGCAGCGCTGGCTGCCCAATGACAAAATATTCGCAGATCAGAAAACAGGTATTCTGCGGCCTCGAAAAAGTACAATCTGTCTTATCGGCTGGAAAATTGAAACTGGATTAGACAATGAATAGAGCTGAATTCAAAGAATTATTAGAGCAGAAGATACTGGTTCTAGATGGTGGCTATGGCTCTGAATTCTTTAAAAAGGGTTTTAGCCATGTTCCCGGTGATTTACTCAATCTACAGAATCCTGAAGTAGTTTTGGAACTGCAAAAAAGTTATGTGAAGGCGGGCTGTGATATTCTTCTCACAAATACATTCAATGCCAATCCGCTGAAATTAAAAAAACTTGGCTTGGAAAAAGAGTTTGAAAGGATAAATCTTAGGGCAGTTCAGATTGCTGAAAAGGCAGGAGGAGGCAAAACTCTGGTCTTTGGTGATATTTCTTCTACCGGAGATTTTCTCGCTCCCCTTGGTAAAAACGATTTCGAAGAAGTTGTGCAAAACTACTCGCGGCAGGCACAAATACTAACGCTGGCGGGAGTAGATGGTTTTATCATCGAAACAATGAGTGACCTGAAGGAATTGAAAGCAGCTGTATTAGGAATTCGCAGTGTGAATAACAATTTACCGCTGTTTGCGCAGATGAGTTTTGAAGCTGATGGCCGCTCTGTTACAGGTACAACCCCGCGCATTTTTGCCACTCTGCTGGATGATCTGGATGTCGATGTGATCGGAGTGAACTGTTCCACCGGTCCTGAGAATATGTTGGAAGTAGTTAAGACAATTTATGAAAATACGACTAAATTTATCTCAGTCGAACCCAATGCTGGAACTCCGCATTATGACGGTAAAATAGTCTCCTATGAAATGTCGACCACTCAATTTGCTGATTTTGCGACAAAGTTTGCTGAACTTGGAGCCAATATAATCGGCGGCTGTTGCGGTTCTAATCACCAACACATTAAAGCAATAGCACAATCTATCCAACATTTCAAACCTGTCCAGCGTAAAAAGAAGATCAAACAGGTTTTATCCTCCCGGACTGAGATTTTTGAAGTTGATCCTTTCCTGATAATCGGTGAGAGAATAAATCCGGCCTCCAAACCACACTGGCAGAATGAAATCAATCAAATGGATTTTCAAAGTTTATTGAAAGAAGCTGTCAAACAACAGGAAGAGGGCAGCTCAATTTTGGATGTAAATCTGGGAATTGAAAAACTTTTAAATGAAGATCACTTCCGATCTGTTATTCAGCTTTTCGATAGACAATCATCCCTTCCACTGTCATTAGACATTCAAACCAGCAAATTCTTAGAAGCAGCAATGCGGGAATATACTGGTCGACCGCTATTGAATTCTGCTAAGGTAACGGCCAAAAGCATCGAGCGCAAAGCAAAACTTCTTAATGAAAACGGTGGGATGCTGATCCTGTTGGCTATGGACAAAAATATTCCCAGGACCCCTGAAGATAGGGTGAAACTGATATTGGCAGGAATAGACGAATTGGAAGCCAGAGGAATAAACCGGGCGCGGATTTTTGCTGATGCTCTGGTGCTGTCTTTTGGGGCTGGAAATGATCCGCAAGTTACCTTGAACACGATTGAAAAATTATCTGAAAATGGTATAAAATCTGTAGTCGGTCTTTCCAACTTGAGTTTTGGAATGCCGGGACGGTCTTTATTAAACGGCACTTTTCTAGCTCAGGCTGTGGGTAAAGGACTTTCAGCTGCTATCATGAACAGCGGTGATAATTTTGTTGTCAATTCCCTGCACGGCAGCTTAAGCCTGGCGGGATATGCCTATTCTGCAAAATCGGCTGAAGTGATTGCCGATCCAATATTAAGGGCGATTCTTTCAGGAGAACAGGCTGATTTGAAAAACCAGGTCGTGGCACTTTTAGAAATTCATGATCCTTTATATATAAGCCAACAGATCCTGGGAAAAAGAATGGAAGAAGTAGGAAAACTGTTTTCCAAGGGAAAGGTCTATCTACCACAACTGCTTTTAGCGGCTGAAACAGTGCAGCCCGTCTTTGATTTTATCAATGAAAAATTTCCCGATCAAAAAACCAGTAAAGGAAAAGTTGTGCTGGCCACTGTGGAAGGCGATATGCACGATATTGGTAAAAAGATCATCGGAACAGTGCTCAAAAGCAATGGTTTTGAAGTTATCGATATTGGACAAGGTGTTTCCGGCAAAGAAATAATGAGACAGGTAGAACTTCATAATCCAGATATTTTAGGGCTTTCGGCAATGATGACAACTACCGTCGATCAAATAGGGAAAGTAAGCAAACTAATGATAAAAAGTTCCAGCAAAGTACTCTTGATTGCTGGCGGCGCTTCTATGAACAAACAATTAGCCGAGTACTACAAAATTGACGGATATTGTAAAAATGCTGCTGAAGTAGTGGAGCTTTGCGGATATCTGATCGATAAAAAGAGTAATTATAATAACACAGTTGGTTAACAATAAACATCTTTAATAGGCGAGTGTGGTTGAATTTTATTATTTCAACTAAATATTCAACTGAATAAATATGAAAAACTAAACTAATAATGAGGATTTTATGAAATTAACAATAATCGGGACCGGTTATGTCGGTCTGGTCAGCGGCACCTGTTTTGCCGAAATGGGTAACGATATTATCTGTGTGGATAATAATAAGATCAAGATCGCTGAACTAAAAAAAGGAAATATTCCCATCTGGGAACCCGGACTGGAAGAGATGGTGCAGCGCAATGCTGAAGGTGGAAGATTAACCTTTACCACCGATATAAAAAATGCAGTGGAAAAGAGTGATATCTGCATAATCGCAGTTGGAACTCCACCGGATGAAGATGGTTCGGCTGATCTGCAGTATGTACTGGCTGTTGCCAGAGATATTGCCCAATATATGAACGGTTATAAAGTGATCATCGATAAATCCACCGTACCGGTAGGAACAGCTGATAAGGTAAAACAGGCTGTTCAGGAAATTCTGGATAAGCGTGGAGTAGACTATAGATTCGATGTTGTTTCCAACCCTGAATTCTTAAAGGAAGGTGATGCGATCAATGATTCCATGAAACCCGACAGGGTTGTAGTAGGTACCGATTCAGAAGAGTGTGCTGAGGTGATGCGGGAATTGTATACTCCCTTTGCCCGCAGTCATGAAAAGCTGATCATCATGTCGGTGCGTTCGGCTGAGATGACCAAATATACCGCCAATGCCATGCTGGCGACCAAGATCTCCTTTATGAACGATATCGCCAACCTTTGTGAACTTACCGGAGCTGATATCAGCGAAGTGCGTCACGGGATCGGATCGGATTCTCGGATCGGGTATAAATTCATCTATCCCGGAGTCGGCTATGGCGGCAGTTGTTTCCCCAAAGATGTGAAGGCACTTATCAAGATGGCTGAGGGGATCGGCACGAAAACCAGAGTCCTAAAGGCTGTAGAAGATGTGAATAATGATCAGAAGAGTGTACTGGTGCATAAAGTTAAGAAGCACTTTGGTGAAGATCTCTCCGGATTGACCTTCGCTATTTGGGGACTAGCCTTCAAACCCAATACGGATGATATGCGTGAGGCTCCGGCCATCACGATAATTAATGGTCTGATCGAAGCCGGTGCGGTTGTGCAGGCTTTTGACCCGGTGGCAATGGATGAGGCAAATCGTCTTTTCGGTGAAAATTCCAGGATCAAATATACGCATGGTAACTATGATGCGCTTAAAGGTGCAGATGCTCTTTTACTGATCACAGAATGGAACCAGTTCCGTTATCCCGATTTTGACAAAGTGAAGGATCTCCTCAGGAAACCTGTTATCTTCGATGGCCGTAATCAGTATAATCCCCTAGAATTGAAAGAGAAGGGTTTTACTTATTACGGAATAGGACGGAAATGAACGACTGGGCAACTGAGAGATGAAGTGATAGAGCGAAAAGGCGATAAGTCGAAAAAGAGAATATGAAGATAAGAACACATAAGGAATTGAAAGTTTATCAATTAGCATTTGAAGCTGCGATGGAAATACTAGAAATTACAAAATCATTTCCGAGAGAAGAGCGTTATTCTCTTGTTGATCAAATGCGTAGAAGTTCACGTTCTGTTGCCGCTAATTTATCTGAAGCTTTTAGAAAAAGAAGATATGAAAAGGCTTTTATCTCAAAACTTTCTGATTCCGAAGGTGAATCCGCTGAAACTCAGGTTTGGCTTGATTTCTCACTTTCGTGTAAATATATTGATGAAGGAATTCATGCTGAACTTTTTGATAAATATGACCATATTATTGCGATGATTGTAAATATGATAAATCAACCTGAAAAATGGACATTATAATAATCACAACATCACATTATCACCAAGTCGCCCCTTCGCCAAGTTATTAAGTCGAATTAATCCCAGTACCAGTCGGAATACTCATCCGGATCCCAATCATATTTGTAGTTTGTATCATACTCGAATCTTTCGGCACAAAAATACCTGTAAAATCCTTCTTCGGCGTTCAAGCGATCACGCAAATCGGCACTACGGTCATAACTCTGCTTCAGGCTGAATCCGTAAAAGGTGGCATAAACTTTGTCGGTAACGCTGTCCACCAGATCATAAGACCCTGGATCGGTAAAGCTGTAACGGTGCAGGTGGTTATGATAAACATAATAGGGATAGCCGTTGAAGAAGTAAAAGCCGTTGTCGTAAACGAAGTAATAACGGATCCAGATGCCGCGATAGATGAAGCGCGGAGGAATAGAGTAGTGATACTTGATCGGTTTGTTGTAAAACACCTGTTGCACGTAATTCGTTTTATTATAGGGTTTATGCTTGATTTTCTTCACTTTCTGTAATTTGATCTTATTAACTTTGGTAGTTGAAGTCTGGGTTTGTCTGGTTGTGCTGAAAGTAGAAACATTACGGGGTCTCTTTTTAGGTGTTGCGGGAGTCATTTTTGTTCTGGGTATTTTCTCTTCTTTTTTCGGAACAGCCTGTTTCTGCGGCTGTTCGATCTTTTTCTCTTCTTTTTTCTGGACTGGCTGCTTATCTTGCTGTTCGATCTTTTTCTCTTCCTTCTCAACTCTCTTTTCCAGCAGAACAGGTTCCTCTTCCTTGGCTGACCTAATTTCCTGAGCAAAGCAATTTACCGAAAAAATAATACCAACGAGCAGGATGAGCAAAAAAGTTTTTTTCATTTTAGCCTCCTTATTAAATTGAAATTGCGGATTAAATAAAAAAAATAATATTTTCAGGGAACACCTTCTCATCACTTTAATTAACTGACATCAGCAAAAGAATGCTGTAAAATATGTCAATACTCTTTTTTGAGCAGATATTTTAGAGAGCGATTTTCACAAAGCAACTGTGTAATATTAATTTTAAATAAGGATGGTTAGATAATGAAGATACTGGTAACAGGTGCTGCCGGGTTCATCGGGTCGCATCTATGTGAAGCATTAGTAAAAGAACATGATGTCATCGGAATCGATAATTTCTGTGATTTTTATGATATAAAAATTAAGAGGAACAACATTAAAGGCCTGGGCAGGTGTGATAACTTTCAGATCATCAAGGCTGATATCCGCAGCAAAGATGAACTGGAAGATGTTTTCAGCCATCACAAATTCGATCTTATCATCCACCTGGCTGCCATGGCTGGTGTACGTCCCTCCATAGCTGATCCTGTCCTCTATACCGAGGTCAATGTCAATGGTACTGTTAATCTGCTGGAGCAGTGTAAGAAACAGAATATTAAGAAATTCATCTTTGCTTCATCCTCTTCCGTATACGGCAACAATAAGAAGATCCCATTTGCCGAATCAGATCCGGTAGATCTTCCCATCTCGCCCTATGCAGCTACTAAAAAAGCGGGTGAGCTTATCTGTCATACTTATCATCATCTGGAGCAGATCTCTATGGTAGTTTTGAGATTCTTTACGGTTTACGGTCCCCGGCAAAGGCCAGATCTAGCTATTCATAAATTTGCCCGCAAGATCATGGCTGATGAGGTGATCCCTGTATTTGGAGATGGCTCAACCCAACGGGACTATACATATATCGATGATGTAATAGATGGTATTTTAAGATCGATAGATTTTGTGAGTGACGGCTGTCGTTATGAACTGTTCAATCTGGGTGAATCTCAGACGATTTCCCTTTCCAAAATGATCAAGACGATCGAAAAGGCGTTGAGAAAAATTGCCCGCAAGGAAATTTTGCCGCTGCAGCCCGGTGATGTGGATAAGACATTTGCCGATATTTCCAAAGCTAAAAAGATGCTGGGCTACGATCCTAAAACCAAATTTGTAGAGGGAGTAAATAAATTCGTAGAGTGGCTGAGGGATAATTAAGAAACTTTTCGCTAGATAATACTGAATCCGGTGAGGATCAATTC
>JAQICU010000066.1 GCA_027858325.1 Candidatus Cloacimonadota bacterium | reverse complement strand
TTTATATTAAGTGGATATTTTTGATTATTTAGTGATGGAGAGTAAATACCTGAAGCAAGGTAAATGGTGTTTGGATTTTCATCATTTCGTTTAATAAGTGTTTGAGCCCAAGAAATTGTTTGGAGTGGATCATCTTCAGATAACCCACTATTACTATCATTACCTTCTGGTGATACATACAAATCTTGATCAATTTGTTCAAGTTTTGAATTTAAACCGAAGAATGTATATTTATGAGAAGGATTGATATAGTAAAAATCAGGTTCGGAAACTGTAAGCGTATCTACATAAATATCAATTGAAGGGACAACTTCTGTAATACTTATATCAGACCCCGTACTTGAGTGATTTAGATAAATATTATTTAGATTGATTTCACTGAAATGAAGAATTGTATCATTACCATAAATACTTATTCCACCACCAAATCTTATTCCCCAATTATTAGCAATTGTATTTTTTTCTAATATTGTATTTCCATGATTAATGTGTAAACCTCCTCCCGAATAAGCTTTATTGTATTTGATTCTACAATTGGAAATTATTGCATTTGAAGTATCCCTTAAGTAAACACCTCCGCCATATTGACCTTGTGTGTTACCTTCACAGGCAAGACCATTCTGTATTGTAAAACCAACAAGAATAGCATTCTCACAATCATCAATTTTTACGCATCGTGCTTGTTGATTTCCATCAATAATTGTCTGATTGATAAGTGAATCTACATGAGTCATTATATACAATGAAGCAACTGTTAGTGATTTTTCAAGATAATCAATATTTTCATAATATATTCCGGGATAGGCAAGAACTGTGTCGCTATCGGTTGCAGCTATTATCCCTTCTTGAATGGTTGTGAAGTTGCCTGTGCCGTCTTGTTTGATATGCCAGGTTATGGAGTGTAACCACGAATTAACACTAATTAGCACAAATAAAAGCAATATTTTAGATTTCATAATTTCCTCGAACTCATAAATTATTCATGAAAATTATCCTTGCGAAGGTCAAGAACAGTAAGGAGTCCGAAAACCTTCGCAAGGGTTTTAAACATTATTTCATCATCAACATTTTACGGGTTAGTTCTTCATTGTTTGTTTTCAATTTATAGAAATAGATTCCAGAGCTAACCAGTTTATTGTTTGTATCTTTTCCTTCCCAGATCACAGTATGTTCACCTTTATCTGCCGTACCTGAATAAAGTGTTTTCACTTTTTGCCCCTTGATGTTATAGATTGTAAGTACAATGTCTTCTTCACTTGGTAAAGAGAATGAAATTTTTGTAGTGGGATTGAAAGGATTAGGATAATTTCCAAGAAGAATTGGTCTGGCTACGATGTTTTCAGGTTCTTCCTGTTCTCCGAGTTTAATAGAAGAATATCCTTGTCTTCCTGAAATTATTACAGAGGATTCAAATTCTCCTGTCATTTGATTTAAAACGAGATAATCCTTGATAGGTGTTGAGAATCCTCTTCCTGTTACTATTTCGAAAGTGAAAGGAATAGGATCACGATTAGCACTATCGGAATATACCAGGATTTGAGCACAAGTATCTTCAACAACAACAGCACCTACACATACTTCATCTTCAAATACTCCAATTTCTGTAACACTCGGTGGTATATTGAAAACATCAATAGCTTCATAATCAGCTTTTTCTGTATAAGTAAAGTTTTCAGGTTCGGCTTTTTTCTCAGGTTCTTCGGTTGCACCAGAATCAGTCCAATAAAAGTCATCTACTTCTTCGTTGAACAAAACCAGATATGTCTTCCCATATTCTAAAGTTAAACCTTCTGCACTTATTGCAACTGGATACAAAGGATTACCACCTCTTTGCATAATTGCCGGAGAATAGAACCACTCTTCAGATTGTACTTTTGCCACATATTGCCAGAAATCACCAAAAGATTCGATCATATTCTGAGTTTGAGGCAGCCAGAATCCTAGCCAGTGGTATTCACCAGGTGTCATTGATCCTGCGATTACATGATCTAACGGTAATCGATCACCATCTACAATCAATACTGTAGGATCAGCTCCTACAGCAACTTCAATTTTGTATCCTTCATGACGGAAGAGTTTGTTATCAAAAAGATGATCCTCGAAGATATTATTAACATATCTGATATACATTTCTTCGTTTCTTTTACCGTCGATTCTTTTGAACTCGTCAATTGTTGGATCACCACCTGAAGTTAATTGAAGAAGACCTGGAGTTTGCAATAGAGGATTCCAGTATACTTGTTCATAACTATCGCCGTTAAAAGTATATTGTTGTGTTAATCGAGGGTAAGATGACCAAGTAACACCAGATGTAAAAAGTTTAGCATCAAGATCAAATATATCTTCATAAGTTACTATTTCTCCATTTCGCGGGATTTCAACCAATGAATATTGACTTATATTTTGACCATTTTGTATTACTATATCTGTTTTTACTGCTACAAATTCATCATTAAAAGATTTATATGATAAATTTGCACCGGGATTATTCCTAAATGCATATAAAGCTTCTCCATCAGATAAAACAAAATTTATTTTATAATCATCATATTCATCATGAAAAAAAGAAGCAAAATCACCAAATTCTCCATTATAATTTAGGGCAGCAATAATACCACCTACTACGTCACCTTCATATTCAAGAATATGAGACATTATAAAATGAAACAAAAGTTCACTATCGATCCAGTCGGAATAATTATTATTACTTGCACCCCAATTAGATGGATGATTAATAAACCATTGTTCGCCATATTTGTCATCAAGATAATTCATCATTCCTTCCCGAAGATCATCACAATCTCCATTATGTTGGAATGTATAAGTATTATCATTACCTACTTCAAACCAAAAAGGATGATTGCCGTATGCACCTTGGGTTGTCGATCTTGCATGCCCTAAGACGATTATAGCGTCATTATTAGGATTTCCAACAGCATCTTCTGCATCATCCATTTGTTGAGGGTCAGTTGAATAAGAAGTCCCAATTCCTACTTGATGAAATCTCTGTGTAGCTGGTACTATTGTTTCCCCATCTTTATAATAAATCACACCATATCCATCATCATTTGTATTCCAACTTGAGTTATTTTTAAGAAATTGAAATATCTCATCTGGGTAATCAAAACTATTGCTTCCATTTGTAATATCAGGCATAATATATCCAGATTTAGTTAACATGGCCATCATATCACATTCTGCATTTAATACAACTGAACCTAAACTAAACATAATTAATGTTACTATTATGAATATTGACTTAATGTTTTTAGAAAACATGAAAAACTCCTTTTTTTCTTTATCTCATAAGAAATACTATTGGGATAATGCAAGATATTTTTCTAATGAGATTGATTAATAGTTTATTTTCAAATATGCCAAAGCTAATTTTTGAAATTAAATATTAACTTTCTGATACACGGATTACTTTTTTCTACAATTAAAAATATTTTAAAAACAA
>JAQICU010000375.1 GCA_027858325.1 Candidatus Cloacimonadota bacterium | reverse complement strand
AACTTATAGATTATTTTATTTCACTGATCAAGATCGATAGTGAATCTAAAAATGAAAAAGCTTTAGCTTCAAAAATAGCAAAAGATCTACGTGATTTGGGAGCAGAAGTTACTTTTGATAATGCTAACGAAAAAACAGGTGGAAATATTGGAAACCTTTACGGTTACTTCTCTGGGAATATTGATAAAAAACCTATTCTATTATGTGCCCACATGGATACTGTTGTTCCGGGAAATGGCATCAAACCACAGATAAAAGATGATAGAATTGTAACAGATGGTACTACAATTCTTGGTGCAGACGATAAATCCGGAATTGCTGAAATTATATGGGCTATTAAAGAAATAAATGAAGCTAATGAAGATCATGCACCCATCGAAGTGCTGTTAACTATTTCTGAAGAGATCGGACTTCTGGGTGCAAAGCTTTTTGATCTATCAAATATAAAATCTGAGTTTGGATATGCTCTGGATTCACATAAAGTTGGACATGTTGTTACTGGTGCTCCCTCACAAAATAGTATGAAATTCACAATTCACGGGAAAGAATCTCATGCAGGAGCTGCTCCTGAATGCGGAGTAAGTGCCATCCAAATTGCAGCAGAAGCAATTTCCAAAATGAAGTTGGGACGAATTGATGAAGAAACGACCTGCAATATTGGCATCATAAAAGGTGGAACTGCTACAAATATCATCCCCAAAGAAGTAATTCTGAAAGCAGAAGTTAGAAGCCATAATGCAGAAAAATTACAAAAAATTACAAATGACATTAAACAAACACTACTTAATACTGCAGCCAAATACAAACTTGATGATTTCCAAGCTTCAGTTGAATCAATTATCCAGAAGGAATATCCGGCTTTTGTACTTAAAGATGATGATCCTTGTATACTAATAGCAAAAAAAGCTACTGAAAATATTGGTTTACCTTTTAAAAGTGGGATCAGCGGCGGTGGTAGTGATGCCAATATCTTTAACTTCAAAGGCTTGAAAATGGCTGTTGTTGGAAGCGGAATGGAAGATGTTCACACTGTTAATGAATTTATAAAGTTCATTGATCTGAAGAATGGTGTTAAGTGGGTTAAAGAAGTAATCAGAGAATATTCAAGAGAATAGAATAGAGTGTAACAGCGAACAACAAAAAAGTTGTTCGTTTCAGTTTATGTAGAAACAATTGTGGTTCGATTACGCTCACCATGACATTGTTTCTAACTACTTAAATTTATTCTCAAGTTTGTGTCATCCTGAGTGTCCGGCAGCTGCCGGTTGTATCGAAGGATAAACACTAATTTGTATGGACTAAATTTAATCTTTAGTTTGCATTAGTTCGATAGTGTTAGTTGCTTATTAAAAGTTATTAAAAGGATAATATATGTTAAAAATTGCATTGATCGGTTATGGTCAGATGGGTAAACTCATTGAACAGCTTACCGTGCAAAACGATTGTGAAATAGTAGCAAAGATAGATCCACTTCTCGGTAACGAAATAACTGCCGAAACACTTGCCAATGCGGATGTATGCATTGAATTTTCTACGCCTGACGCTGCTTATGGCAATTTAACCAAATTAATTAAGTTGGGAAAAAATGTTGTTACTGGAACTACAGGCTGGTTCAATGAACTTGATAAGATCAAATTGCTGGTAGAGGAAGCGGGAACGGGGTTTGTTTACGGATCTAATTATTCTATTGGGATGAACCTATTCTTCTCGATTGTTGAAACTACAGCAAAACTGATGAACCAAGCAGAAGATTACGATCTTTATGGCCTTGAAATGCATCATAACAAAAAGAAGGACAGCCCTTCGGGAACCGCCAAAGTTCTATCAGAGATTATTTTGAAAAATATTGATAGAAAAACAAAAGCCCAATATGAAAAACTTGATAGAAGGATTGATAAAAGTGAATTTCATTTTGGTAGTATCCGCAGTGGAGACATACCAGGGATGCACTCTATCAGCTTTGATTCGGAAGCTGACACAATAGAACTTAAACATACGGCACGTAACAGGAACGGACTTGCTCTCGGTGCTATAAGAGCAGCGAAATGGATCAATAAAAAAACCGGATTCTATAATTTTACCGATAACTTAACCGAAATAATAGGCTGATAATTTATGAAACTTGATTTCTTTAAGATGCAAGCTCAAGGGAACGATTACATCTATTTTGATCTGATAGATAAACCGCTTCCAAAGATAGATTTTTTCAAGCTGGCGGTAAAACTTTCTAATAGAAATTTTAGCATCGGTTCAGACGGAATAATTTTAATACTAAATTCTTCAGCTTACGATGCCAAGATGAGAATGTTCAATGCAGATGGTTCTGAAGGAAAGATGTGCGGTTCTGCACTACGGTGTGTTTCTTATTATCTATCACAAAGATCGGGTAAAGATGAAATAACCGTAGAAACCCTTGCAGGCATAAAAATCGGGCTGATTAAAGACAAAGTAGAAAGACTAGTAACAATTGATCTTGGTGTACCTGAATTTATACAGGATGAAGAGGTCGAGATAAATGGAATTAAGGGGAATTTGATCTCGGTTGGCAATCCGCATTTTGTTACTTTCATAAATTCTTTATCTGAGAATATAGCCAAATGCCAGGGACACATCATTGATAATCCCGCATATTTCACTGATGGCATTAATGTTGAATTCGCGAAGAAAATAAGTAAAAATGAAATTGAGATAAAAATATGGGAACGAGGAAGTGAAGTTACTCTTGCGTGTGGTACCGGGGCTTGTGCAGCATCCTTCTGCGGAATAGAAAAGGGAATTATCTCATCTCCCGTTGTTGTGCAAATGCCGGGCGGAAGCGTAACCGTGGAACTAAAGAAAAGTAATATCTTCTTAACTGGAAAAGTGGAATATGTGTTTGACGGAAGTACGGAAATATGAAAAGATATTCATTTATTATTATTATTATCCTAATGGCTGCATCTTTACCAGCAAAAAGCAAATTGCTGGGAGAAGATAAAGTTTTGCATTTTACCGGGAGTGCATTTCTCACTTACTGGAATTATGGGATGAATAAAGATATTCTGGAACATTCCCACAAAAAAAGTATTTATTTTGCTGCTTCAATCACGCTTGCATTGGGAACAGGAAAAGAGTATAGTGATAAAAAATTAAAGAAAACTGGTTTCAGCTGGCATGATCTGGCTTATGATACTGCCGGAGTGATTGTTGGAATTGTATTAATAAACAATTTGAGGTAAAGACTATGGAGAATTATAAAGAGAATATTAGTATAGGAGAATATTTACATACAATAAGAAAGAAGAAGAATTTGAGCCTCGAGGAAATCTCTGGGATCACAAAGTTAAATGTGCGACTTCTGGAAAATATTGAGAATAATCTCTTTGATGATCTTGGTGGAATTGGTTATGCTAAAGCTATGATACTAACCTATGCAAAAGCACTGGAAATTAGTAAAGATGAAGTCCATGAGCTTTTGCAAAACCAATTTAATAGTAAACCACAATACATATCCAAGAGCAGTTCCTCTCAACCTAAGAAGTATTTAATTCCTACAAAAATATTCTCCATTATGCTGCTTATCATTGTTATTTTATTCCTCTCTTATCTTGTTATTAATCTTTATAAAGACGGAATTCTCACATGGCCGCCTTTTAAAAAGGCAAATGCTGGAATGCAGATAAAGCCTAAAGAGAAAACAAAAAAACCAATTGAAAATACTAGCAAAAGAAATGTTCCTGAAGTGGAAAAGGAAGATGAACTGGTTGTGCTGGAGCAGATCGAAAAACCTGAGGTAATAGTTATAAATGATACTATCGATCATCTGGATGAACTGCTTTTCAAAGATAAAAAGAACCCATTTAATTACGACGAATAAATACAATAAATATATGAATAAAGTAAAATACGAACACCTCTTGGCGTCCGTTCTTAAACCTGCACGTTATATAAATAGCGAGCTGAATAGTTATGGGAAAACTCCTTCAATAAATAGTGTGAATTTCTGTCTTGCCTTCCCCGATGTTTATGAGATCGGTTTTTCACATCTTGGACTCAAAATTCTTTATACAATTCTTAATAACGAAGAAGATGCAGTTGCAGACCGCGTTTATGCACCATGGCCGGATTTTGGCGAACTACTCAAACATAATAAGATACCTCTTTTTGGAATTGAAAGTTCTTTAGCCTGTTCCGATTTCGATGTAATTGGTTTCACACTTCAATCTGAACTGACTTTTACAAACATTCTCTATATGTTTGATTTAGCAAATATTCCACTCTTAAATAAAGATAGAAATGAAGATGATCCGATAATATTGGGTGGTGGTCCAGCCGGAGCAAATCCAATGCCGCTCTCGATTTTCTTTGATGCCTTCCTTATTGGTGATGGTGAAGATGCAATAATAGAGATCAAAGATGCTTTAAAAGAAACAAAACAAAAAAACCGAGTTGAGAAACTTACTGCGCTTGCCAATATTGAAGGAGTTTACGTTCCGACTTTGCACAAAGAAAAAATAATTAAAGTACGTAAATTTATGGATTTTGATAATCTTGACAAATCACATAAAAATCAGCTTATACCCTGGATCCAGCCAACTCATTATCGGTATGTAGCCGAGATCATGCGGGGATGCTCTAAAGGCTGTAGGTTCTGTTTTGCCGGAATGTTCTATCGTCCCGTTCGGGAACGTGATCCTAAAGTTATCCTTGAACAATTAGTCAAAGAGATTGGCAGTTACGGCTGGAGTGAAGCTGCACTCACTTCACTCTCTTCCAGCGACTATTCCTGCATAAAACCGCTATTGTTGGATATTTACAATAACATAGACAACTCCAGTTTATCGCTGCCTTCTATGAGGGTGGACAGCATTGATGACGACTTGACAAAATTAATGAGTGCTATGCGGCAAACCGGTCTCACACTCGCACCGGAAGCAGGAAGTCAGAGATTACGTGATATTATTAATAAGAATATAACCGAAGATGATATTTTTAAAAGCATTCAAATTGCCCTCAATAACGGTTGGCAACTGGTTAAATTATATTTCATGATCGGGCTCCCATTCGAAAACGATGATGATATACTGGGAATTATTAAACTCATTGAGGACATCATTAATATATCAGGAAAGAAACTGCAGATCAATGTTGCCATCTCACCTTTCGTTCCCAAACCTTTCACACCTTTCCAATGGGCAAAGATGGATGATAAAGAAACATTACTTTCAAAAATTTATCAGATCCGTAACGGACTTGAAAGGTATAAATTTGTCATAGTAAAATATCATGAAGTTGATAATTCTGTTTTGGAATGCATTATTGGACGTGGTGACAAAACCGTCGGTGAACTTATTCATAAAGCATATAAGTACGGAGCGAAATTTGATGGTTGGAATGAGCATTTTTGTTTCCGGTACTGGCAAACAGCAATTGATGATCTAAAGATAGATATTACAGATTATACTAACACAATAAAAATAGATGGGAAACTTCCATGGGATCAAATTGATATTGGAATAACTAAGAAATTTTTAGTAGTGGATTGGGAAAGAGCAAAAAAGGTACAGTTAACAGAAGATTGCCGTGATGAAGCCTGCACTTATTGCGGTATCTGCAATAATGAGATCCAGCCACAATACGTTCCTCACAAAAAAACTCCCACTTTTGAAATTGCAGTGGATGAACAATCTAATATTCCAAATATACATTACCGTGTATTCTTTAGTAAAGTGGGCAGATTAAGGTTTGTTGCACATCTTGATACAATGCGAATGATCCACAATATCTTAAGAGCGGTAGATCTGCCGATTGTGTTTTCACATGGTTATAATGTTCATCCTAAAGCGTCGTTAGGAGCACCTTTACCTCTTGGTGTACAAGGTGAAAATGAGTATTTTGATTTTGTCATGAAAGAGGAAACTTCACCCGAATTAATCTTTGCACAATTTGATAAAGTTATGCCGAAGCAGCTTAAACTCAAAAAGGTGATCCCAATAGAAAACAAACAAATGCGGGCAATGGATTATTATCAGTTTGAAAAGATCTCAGTTATCCCGCCGGAAGAATTTACAGAAATCTTAAAGCAAAAGACGATTGAATTTAATGAAACTGAAGAATGGCCGTTCACACGAATTCGTAAAGGAAAAGCAAAAACAGGTAACCTCAAAAGTATCATCCATAAAATAGAGTGGCATAATACTGAGTTAACTGTAATAAAGAAAACTGTTGGCGCGAGTATTTTCGATTGCTTACAACACATTTTTGAAATTGAAAGAGAAAATACTAACGATTTTGAGATCATCCGCCGTGAACTTATACATGAAGTGTAAAAACTAATTTTTCCGTCACTCTGCCTGCCAAGCCGAAGTTCTTTAACGAAGGCTGGAGGTTTCTACTTGCCCTTGTGGAATTGTGCTTCGCACACCTGTTTCACAGGATTCCACGGGGCTTGCTGTTACTCTTAACGAAGAGACGAGGGATTTTAAATTGATTATTTTTATAACTTATCCTTCCTTAAGAGAGCAACGTGAAAGACTCGTCAGGATGACGATAATTTCACTTTTCTCCTCTCAACAACTAAACTATTCAACTGTTTAACTTTTTCTATCTTGACACTTAACTTTCAATTTATCAAATTCGGTTTTGCATTAATGATTATATGATAAATGATTGGTAATAAAAAAAATAAGTGTAAATTTTCCGGAAGAAAAATGAAAAAAATATTGAGTTTAATATTATTATGTGTAGTTATAAATC
>JAQICU010000368.1 GCA_027858325.1 Candidatus Cloacimonadota bacterium | reverse complement strand
CTCATATATTTATACATGTTTTTGTATCGTTCTATTATCTTCTTCATTTTAGCAATTTTATCATCTTCATTGCTATAAATTTTTTCATTAACTTCAGTAAAATTGAATTCATAGGCCGATCCGTTGAATAAAACGAATGAGATGAACGGATCTTTGGTCCAGACGCAATGTATCAATTCTGATCCGTCCTTATTAAAAAATGCAATGAGAGATTCTTTGGTATCTTTCAATACAATCAGCCATTGACCATTCAATTCGGAAATTGGTAAGTCGTCAAAATTGGCTTTTATCTGGTGTACATTATCAATGTCATCACCGGAATAATTTTTTACGTAGATAGAAATATCTTTTGCTCTTTTTGCAGATAAAAACTTTTTTATTGTTTTCATCGGAGCAGGAAAGCCATCGATCAAAAGTGCATTTTCTGTTGATTTGATCATGCTGACCACTTTTTCGAAAACCAGTTCTTTTGATTTTATTTCATAAATTCCAGTGGGTTCCTGTTGTACTTCCAGCTTATTCACTTCTTCGATTATCTGCTCTCGTTTATGCTTGAATTCATTTTCTATTTTATTCAGGAATTCTTCTATTGGAATTGTATCGAAGTAGATCGTACCTGAAGAATCATCACCAATTACAGCACCTTTATTTTGCAAACTCTTGAGAGCTTTGTAGGTATTTGCAACCGGTTTGCCGATCTGGCCTGCGATCTTGTAGCCAGTACTTCTGTGGTTCTCCAAGAGCCAGATGTAAACCTTTGCTTCCAGTTCACTAAGCCCCATTTTTCTGAGCATAGTAGCGAGTTTATTAATATTTTTCATAAGCCCTCTTTTTCATAGTAGCGTTATGCTACTACTAAAAAATTAATTCAATTTTATTTGTCAAATTATTTTTTGTTTATTCTTCCTGTGGAGAGCAAAGTACAAGATACGTCAGAATGGAAGAGAATGGCTAAATTATCAGTGCAGTAAAGATGGGGATCAAGTAATAGAGTATTATATTACCCTTATATTTTTTCTGAAATTTCAAAATTGTATCAGTGCGTCAATGTAGAAAACAGTTGCAAGGAAAGATTATGAAACTCATTTTAACTTTTTCAATTGACAGCAAATCATTCTCTAAATCTTATTCTGCTCAATTAAGGAGAATACATGGATGGATTCTGGAGTAAGGTGATCCCGATAATTATCATATTTTTTCTGGGATATTTCTTAAAGAAGATCAAACTATTTGGCAGCGATACAGCAGATACACTGCTTAAAATTGTTTTTTATGTAACACTGCCGGCACTCACGTTTCTTTCCGGTGCAACTGCAGAATTATCCTTGCAATTTTTCTACCTGCCTATTATTGCAATTGCAGTTGTCTTAATTGTATTTTCAGTCTCATATCCTATCAGTAAGAAATTCAATTTACCAAAAGCAACTCAAGGCACGTTTCTGGTTGGAACTCTTATCATGAACACCGGCTTCACTCTGCCGTTTGTACTGGCAGCCTACGGAAATCAGGGGCTGGCGATCTACACGATCTTCGATTTTGGTAATACCCTGATGATATTTACTTTTACCTACTATTTTGCTATAAAATTTGGTAAGAATGAAAAGAGTAAGATCCCGGTTAAAAAGTTCCTATTACTTCCTCCTATCTGGGGACTGCTCTTCGGTATTATTTTCAATTTACTTAAATTTGAATTACATCCAGCAGCCTTAAATTTCCTGGAAATTGTCGGAGAGCCGACTATCTTTCTTGTTATTCTTTCACTGGGAATTTACTTTAGTCCCAAAGTTACAAATCTGGGTAAAATGTTAACTGTGTTTTCATTGCGGATCGGGTTGGGATTATTATTGGGTTTCTTAGCTGTGAACATACTCAATATCGAAGGCATCATGCGGACATTAATTGTAATTTTTTGCGGTGCCCCGGTTGGCTACAACACTCTTGTATTTGCTTCTTTAGAAGAGATGGATAAAGAATTTGCCGCCAGTCTTGTATCAATTTCACTGTTATTGGGGATCATCTACGTTCCATTATTGATCTATTTTTTGTGATATATTGCAACACAGAGATCACAAAGTAAAACTATTTTACCGAGCTTGTGTCATACTATGCCCGTCATCCTGAGCGGAGTCGAAGGACAAGGGTCACGGTGGAGAATAAGATAAAAATAGCAGGAAGAATACTCTACACTTCGATGAACACTGTGTGACAGGAGAAAGTGAGGATTAACTACATTGAGATGAAGTCTCCTTTTCTTTGCTTCTGCAAAACACTGCACCCATACTTTTGGAGAAGCAAAAGAAATGAATAATCTAGAACCAAACAAATAATTGACAATCAAATTGCATTCTAGTTATTGAAATTATGAATTATAAAATTTCAATAGATGGGGAAAAGTCAAATTTGGAAATCCCGCATAATCCGGTTGAGATCATTAGACCTAAAAAGGTTGCTGTTTTCGATCAAGAAAAAATAATCCGGGAATCGTTACAAAATCCAATTGATTCACCTGATCTGCAAACGTTTTTACAAGATAAGAAAAATATTCTTATCATTGTGAATGACGGCTCACGTAACACACCAACGCAAATTGTAATTTCTGCTATTTATGATCATCACAAAGAAAAAAAATTCAAATTTATTATAGCACTCGGAACTCATAGACCACCAACTGAATATGAATACGACAGGATCTTCGGAAAATTTTACAATGAATTCAAAGATAGAATTTTCTGTCATGATTCACAAAATGATGAGATGACTTATTTTGGTGTAACGACTCGTGGAACTCCTGTAAAAATAAATTCAGCAGTTACCAAAGCTGATGGTGTGATCGTGATAAGTTCGGTAGAACCACATTATTTTGCTGGTTTCACCGGAGGGAGAAAAAGCTTTCTGCCCGGAGTTGCAGCTTTTGAATCGATAGAGAAAAACCATCTTTTAGCACTTTTAGATGAAGCAAAAATTTTGCATTTGGATGGAAATCCAGTTCACGAAGATATGAAAGAAGCAGCCGAAATGATTACTACCGAAATATTCTGCATTCTTACAGTTCTCGATACTAACGATAATGTGTTTTATTCAGCAAATGGCAATATACATTCAACTCTAGAAACTGCTTCCCAGAAGGTTATCGAAGTATTCGCTCAAGAAGTAAACGAGAAAGCAGATATTGTTATTGCGCTCAATAAGTCACCCTTGAACAGAAATCTGTATCAGTCACAAAAAGGACTGGAAAACTGCAAATCAATTCTAAAGGAAAATGGAATTTTTATTTTGGTTTCCAGTTGCCATGATGGAATCGGCAATAATACGTTTTATGAGCTGATGGCTTCCTGTAAATCACCTGACGAAGTCTTCCAAAAAATAGAAAGGGATTATAAATTAGGATATCATAAAGCAGCAAAATTTGTCTCTTTCATGCAGAATCATAAATTGTGGCTGGTTAGTGAACTCGAAGACGATGTACTGGAAAAAATATTCATTCGGAATTTCTCTTCACTTCAGGAAGCTGTGAATAAAGCAATAATGCTCAGAGGCAAAGATGCACAAGTGGCTATTATCCAAAATGCCGGAATTACTGTTCCACGGATTACAAGTTACTAAGAAATTTCTCTTTACACTCAACGTTAGAATTAATTTTTTTCCCAAAGATTAAGATAATTAGAAAATGTTAAGACAATACTAAGGAGATGATATGAAAGTTTCCGAAAAATTAGAAAATTTAAAGAAGAGAGAAGCAAAGATAAAAGAGATGGGCGGAGAAGCCCGGATCGAGAAACAACATGCAAAAGGTAAACTAACCGCTCGTGAAAGACTCGGTCATCTCTTTGATGAAGGTACTTTTCGCGAGATCGATATGTTTGTTAAACACAGATCCACCAACTTTGGAATGGAAAAAATTGAGATTCCATCAGACGGTGTGATCACCGGTCATGGAAAAGTGAATAGCAGACCTGTTTTTGCTTATTCGCAGGATTTCACAGCACGTGGTGGTTCACTGGGAGAAAAGCATGCAGCTAAAATAACAAAGATCATGGACCTGGCAATGAAGGCAGGAGTACCGATCGTGGGAATTAATGATTCCGGTGGAGCACGAGTTGAAGAGGGAATTGATTCCTTAAAAGGATATGGTGATATTTTCTTTCGCAATTCCAGAGCTTCCGGTGTTATTCCTCAGATATCAATAATTATGGGACCTTGCGCTGGTGGAGCAGTTTATTCACCCGCTATGACGGATTTCATATTTATGGTCGATAAAAAAAGTTATATGTTCATAACCGGACCAAGCGTGATCGAAACAGTAACCGGTGAGAAGACTACTTTTGAAGAACTGGGTGGAGCAATGACCCATAATACAAAAAGCGGAAATGCTCATTTTGCCTGTAAAGATGATGAAGATGCTATCTATCTAGTTAAAGTTTTATTAAGTTATCTTCCAGACAATAATATGGACGATCCTCCAATATACACTAATGGTGATGACCCTTCAAGATCGTGTCCGGAACTTGATACAATAATTCCGGATAGTTCTAAAGCCGGTTATGATATGAAAAAAGTAATTGAATCTGTTGTGGATAATGGTGAATTCTTTGAGCCACATGAATATTATGCGCAGAATGCTCTTATCGGTTTTGCCAGAATGAATGGCAGACCTGTAGGAATTATCGCTAATCAGCCCATGTTCCTCGCTGGATGTCTGGATATTAATGCCTCAGATAAGATCTCGCGCTTCATACGATTTTGTGATGCATTCAACTTCCCGCTAATTACTTTTGTGGATGTACCAGGATATCTTCCGGGTACAGATCAGGAATGGGGTGGAGTGATCCGTCATGGAGCTAAACTTCTTTGGAGTTATTCAGAAGCAACTGTTCCCAAACTTACAGTTACAACCAGAAAAAGTTATGGTGGTGCATACATTGCGATGAGTTCCCACCATTTAGGCTCTGATATGCTGTTTGCCTGGCCAACAGCCGAAATCGCCGTTATGGGTGCTCAAGGCGCTGTGAATATTGTGAGTTCTTATCGTAAGCAAATGAAAGATGCTAAAGACCCTGAAGCGAAGAGGGAAGAACTCATTGGTGAATATGAAACTGCGTTCAATACTCCTTACATCGCTGCTGAACGTGGTTATCTGGATGCAATTATCCAACCGAGTGAAACTAGAATTCGTCTGATCGATGCACTCGAAATAATGATTACCAAGAAGGAAGCACTTCCACCTAAAAAACATGGGAATATTCCTGTTTAAAGAAAAATGTAAAATGACAAAAATACTGACTCAGCCTTAATCTTGGTCTCGACCTTGACCTTATTCAGGAGAATATTTTGAAAGATAAACAGAAAAAACTGAAAGCTGCAATAATGGGGGTTCTTTATTATTTACAGCAACAGGAAAAAGAGAATAATTCCAAATCAGAAAAACAATGGGCACTTTCCGGCAGGAAGTTAATAATGCGAAATCGAGAGTTTGTGCAGAGAAAAGGGCGTTTGCGGTGATGCAAATTAGAGGATAAGCGTGTAAGAGGAAAATTATGCATAAAGATCTGGATATTTGGAAATTAGGAATTGAGCTTGTAGAGAAGATTTACAAATACATCAGTTTTGGTTCTTTTTCCGAACTTGAGACACAGCTTATTATTTCTGAGAAACTCGGATATTTTAAGGATAATTCGATTTTTGAAGACATCGAAAACATAAGAAGAAAACACTTAAATTTTATAAAATATATAAAGAATAATCCGCTTAAGCACTTTTACGCTTTTGCTTTTATTCATTTATGGAGGAAATAAATGAAATTCGATAAACATGGCATTCTGGAAATGACCAAGATGAATTACGAACCTGCACGTCCGAAAGCAACAAACCCGATCAAGATACAAGATGTAAGTCTTCGTGATGGACATCAGAGTATTTTTGCTACTCGAGGTAGAACTGAAGATATGATACCGGTTGCTAAAATGATGGATGATATTGGATTCTATTCTGTGGAAATGTGGGGTGGTGCTACTTTTGATGTAATGCACCGTTTCCTCAATGAAGATCCATGGGAAAGAATTAAAACTCTAAAAAAATACATGACAAAAACACCTTTTTCTATGTTACTTCGTGGTCAAAATTTGGTTGGATATAGAAATTATGCAGACGATGTTGTAGAAGCTTTTGTCCAACGTGCAAGTGATAACGGAATAGATATTTTCCGTGTATTTGATGCACTCAATGATTTCCGTAATTTCCAAACTGTTGTAAGGGTGATCAAAAAAAATAAGAAGCATTTTCAAGGAACGATCTGCTACTCTCTCACAGAACCAAGAATGGGTGGTGAAACCTATAACCTGGATTATTATTTAGAGAAAGCCAAACAGTTAGAAGAGCTTGGTGCTGACACTATCTGTATTAAAGATATGGCTGGACTGATTGCTCCTTATGATGCCTACAATCTGGTTAAAGCACTCAAAGAGCAAACAGATATTCCCCTTCATCTTCATACTCATTTCACATCTGGAATGGGTGATCTCACACTTTTCAAAGCTATCGAAGCTGGCGTGGATATCATCGATACATGTATGGCACCTTACGCATACAGAACTTCTCATCCTGCTGTGGAACCGCTTGTAATATCACTTCTGGGAACTAACCGCGACAGTGGACTTGATATTAATAAATTAGCTGATATTGATAAGAAAATGGAGAAAGTAATTCCAAAATACAAACATTTTCTCAATGATACAAGAAATGCGATAATCGATACAAATGTGATACTTCATCAAACTCCGGGCGGAATGCTTTCCAACCTGGTAAACCAACTGCGACAGATGGATGCACTTGATAAACTTGATGAAGTATTTGAAATGCTTCCAAAAGTACGGAAGCAACTCGGACAGGTTCCGCTGGTTACTCCTACAAGCCAAATTGTGGGTATCCAAACCGTGAATAACGTGCTGTTCGATAAGGATGAAGAATTTTCCAATATTACAGAACAGGTTAAAGACCTTTGTTTTGGACTGTATGGAAAGACAACTCTTCCAATAGATGAAAAGGTTCGAAAGAAAGCATTGAAAGGTTATCCTCGAGGTGAGACTCCGATCACGACCAGACCGGGTGATACACTCGAACCTGAACTTACTAAAGTAAAAGAAGAAGTTAAAGGTCTGGCAAAAAACATTGATGATGAAGTACTCTGTGCACTTTATCCTGTAACTGGAAAGAGATTCCTTAATTGGAAATATGGTCTCGAGGATATTCCTAATGACGTAAAACCAAAAACATTAGCTGATGTGAAAACAGAACAGGAACTCATTCAAAAAGCACTTTCCGGTGAACTCACAACCAAAAAAGATAAACCTGCCAATACAAGAGCTTTCGACGTTTATGTAGACGGTGAGTATTTCAATGTGGAAATTGCAGATCCAAACGTAAGACAGATGGGAATGGCTGTTAAGAAAAAAGAAGAAATTGCTACGGGAAATGATACAGGCAACTTAATTGCTCCTATTCCGGGCATGATAATTGAATATAAGAAAAAAGTTGGAGATGAAGTAAAAGCCGGAGATATTATAGTTGTGTTGGAAGCTATGAAGATGTTAAACAACCTGGAAGCGCCATGTGGTGGGATCATAAAAAATATTGATCGCAAAGCTGGTGATTCTGTTTCTAAAGGTGCTGTTCTCTGTTACATAGAACCACAAAAATAAGAATCTTGATTTATCTCAGATAAGTAAAAGCTCCGCATTGCGGGGCTTTTATAGTAACTCATATAAACGAGTAAATTCTATATTACTCCTCTATTTCGATAATAAATCAACATCAGAATCAGTAGAACCATTTGCATTAAAATACCAAAAAGTACTACATAAACATGTGTTGCAGTATAGCTAAGAATTATAGAAAGTATAAATAAGGCAATAACAATCAACTTTTTATATAGCTTTTCCTTTGCAACAATTACAAAGATTCCGACTGCAATTGTTAGTAATGGTGTTGTGAAAAAAAATATGTTCATGTTTAATATTTGGTTCTGTTATTAAATCACTATTTTAAGTACTTTTTATCTACCCAGCCTGCCCATGATTCATCATTAGGTGTGATCGTGAATTTTATCCAGTCGTTTTTCTCATCAACCACAAATACAGTAACACCTTTCATTAATTTTCCTATTGGATCGATCGCATAATAAGTTCCCGGACCAATTCGAATATTGATATCATCAGAATTACAGGTCATTGTTTTCTGTTGCTTTGTATTTTTAGATTGATATTTAGGATCAATAGGATACTGGATAGGTTCAGTGAGAGATTCATCCTGGACTTTTGGCTTCTGTTTTGTAGTTCGTGGTGCAACAGCGCTTACTCCGGATTTTGGTACAATCCAATAATCTGAAACAAACCGCACTTCTTTTTTCAATTTGTCTCCCATTTTTGTAGCCTCAGATCTTGCATAAGAATCTGCCAGTCGAAGCCTGTAATATCTAGTTCCATTCTTAGTTGTAGTAGCTATCTTGGCTCGGTAACCGGCTTTTTCCAATATGCTCTTTTTATCCTCGACAAAATTTCTTTTTGTATTTGCCAGGATCTGGATCTCAAAGTCACCACTTGCATAAGCTTCAGCAGTTTTAGAAGTTTTAGTTACAGTTGCTCCTATCTGACCGACACTTTTCCCATCTATGATCTCATCCAGCCAGAAAGAAGAGACATGCGGAGAGAGTTTTACTAGTTCATTTCCCAGCCTTTTCCCTTCTGCTTCACTATAAAGTCCTCGCAATCGCAAACGGTAGATAATATTTTTGTCTTTTGTAAATGTAAGTATTTTAGTTTTGTATCCTTTTCTGTCCAGATCTGTCTTTATCTGTTCAATTCTGGCATAATTACTGCTGGCAAGCATTTGCACTTCACACTCTTTGCCAAAATCAATTTTCTTTTTAGTAATCTTGATCTCTTTTTCATATTCTGATTTTGCCTGTTCCTCTTTAGAAACTTCTTCTGTTTTGACCTTTTCTTCTTGTGGAAAAGTTGATGTTGTTCGGGTCTTTTGTTCTTCCAGCCAGTAACCGTCAATTGAAGTATATTGCTTTTTTAATTCTTCGCCCAGACCGATTGCATCATCCTCGTCATACAATCCTGCAAGACGTAAGCGGTAAATTATTATACCATCTCTCATTAATTTGGAAATTTCTGTTTCGTAATTTTCCTGTTTTAATTTGTCCTGAAGACTTTTAATGTTGTCATATTTACTACTAGCCATTATCTGAAGAGAGAATAATTCTTCAAATTCGGGTAAAAGCGGGTCGCTGATTTCTTCTATATTAACAGGTTGTTCAACAATCTTCTCGTCCGATTCGCTCTTCATATTATGTGTTACAGTTCCAATTACAAATCCGATTATTATAATTATAGCTACTACGGCAATTATTATAACAATGAGCTGTAGTACGTTCCTCATATCTTAACCCTCTAAATGTCGCAAAATTCACAATTTATTAAATTTTAACTAATTACAAATCTAATTGCTATATTAAAATTATTCCGTGTTCTATTGCAAGTTCTTTTTTTATATAGCATATCTATGTGATAAAAAATACTTTAACTTTTTTTGGCAATAAAAAAATATTTTAACATTTTATTAATGTAGTAATTATTTAAGTATGTTTTATTA
>JAQICU010000283.1 GCA_027858325.1 Candidatus Cloacimonadota bacterium | reverse complement strand
ATTTGAATCACTTTTGAATAGTCAATTATCAATAGGAGAAACAAGCAATTTTAATATGACAATGCTTGTTAAATTTATAAAGGCCTTGTCTTCTGGTGAAAGTATGAATGATCCTTTCTTTTCTCAGGCATTGGAACAGATTCGGGAGGAAATAGGAGAAAGTCTCGATTTTTCAGAAAAATCTCCTGTTCTGGATGAATGCCAATTGATAGAATAAATAAAGTGTTGTTCTTCTGCAAGATTTCGTATTGCTTGAGTTCCACCTTCAGAAAACGGACCAGGTCCACGATAATAGTCGTTCCACTCTTGGGGACCACCTACTCCAAATTCATCACCATGAATCCAGTTGAACCCATAATTTCTGTTAGTATCTACTCCGTCTATGTCTCCACCGGGTACTACTTCATAATCAAAAACACCATTTTCGTTATTATCTCTTTTGTTCTTTCTGTAAGTAATATCCCAACCATCCATTACAACCTGTAGCCCTTCCGGATTATAGGTTGGAACGAACCACATTTCCAGGTTATCCAGCCAGACGTTGTAAGGATCTACCAGTCTATTTTCAACAATATCATTTATCATATACATGGTGATCTCAATGCCAAGCACTTCTTCTGCATGAACCTGACCAGCATACATTACTGCCGGTTCATCTTCATCAACAGTAACGTTGTTAGAAAGTTTTACAGCATAGATAGGGATTGGATCTTGATATGGAACTGCACCGAGAGTGGTTCCAATCTGCTGAACCATTACAATATCAGGATAATTTGTCTGAAGGTCATTGATCTCCTGAAGTATCTCCTCATAAGTATGATATCTTGGGTCCAGCACAACTTGTGCAGAAAGACCTGCAACAAGCAAGATTAATATTAACGTAATTATTTGTTTCATGATTTACCTATTTTAGGAGGATCATTTTCTTCACACTTGTATAATCACCACTTTCATTATTTGTGTCAAAACCCGAAAGATATATACCGCTGGACACACTTTTGCCTGAATCATCTTTTCCGTTCCAAACCACACTATGATATCCAGCTTGCATTTCATCAGCAACCAGTGTTTTTACAATCTGTCCACGTATATTGTAGATCTTAAGAGAGACATAAAAATCTCCTTTCAAACTGAAATCAATATTCGTTGTAGGATTAAATGGATTTGGATAATTTTGCATTAATTCATAACCCGGATGATGAATCTGAGGATCATCAGCACCAACCGGCTCAAACATTACCTTTTGAATATATACATTATAAATATCAGTTTTCCCACTTGAACGAGTATCTTCCCATATCACATATGAATATCCTCCTTGGTAAACAGCTTTAGGAGCATTTTGATTCTTCAGCTCACTGCAAATGGTAAGCCCGGTACTCGACCACACCATTTCACCATTTTCATCAAGCATTTGTCCCAATAATTCAGATTCATCTACATTAGTGTAATCCTCCCAGAACACCATAAATTCAGTACCATCACTTACTAAATAGGGTGCTTGCTGGTTGCTATTCTGAACAGCAACTTCAACACCATCAACTTGCCAGATTTCATTTCCATTTATATCAAATTTCTGCATGTACACATCATAATGATCGCCTGAACGGAAATCTTCCCAAACTATGAAAATTGCATCTTCATAGATCATATTTGAAAAATATTGATCATGGTCATGATCAATAAGTGGGATACCGCCTTCTTCCCAAAGTATCTCTCCTTCTGGAGTTACGATCTGTCCGTAAATATCAATACTACCATTCCTATAATCATCCCAAACTATCAGTAAACCATCAGGAACTTCCATTAATCTAGCGTTATTCTGATTAGCATCTTCTATACAAACATCCAAACCTTCAGTATCCCATCCAGTTGCAGGATCACCATTTTCATCCACCATTATGCAGAATAAGTTTGTGTTATACCCGACACTTTGCCACACGTAATAACTCTGGGACACATCACACAGTTTATCGTTACCAACTCTATCAACGATGGTTTTACCACCTGTTCCCCATTCCAAATTACCATTAGTAATTTTCTGACCCACTATTCGGGAATCATCAGACACAGCAAAATCTTCCCAACCTACATAATATTCGAGTGTACTATTATTATCAACTATTGAGATCTTCGGTTTCGTCTGCTCAGCAGTTGATTCACCAAGCTGTAAACCTTCAGTTTGTGACCAGACCATGTTCCCTTCAAGATCTACGGCTTGTCCATAAACTTGTTTGTAACCTAGTCTATTTTCTTCCCAGACCATAGTAAGTAAATCGGAATCAGGATAGATATCAGCATCCATACTTGCCTGATCAAAACCTGTAAGATCTGTTATTGACTGACCATTTACTTCAAGTTCAAAAGAGCCATCATCATTAATTACCTGATAATAAATTTGGAACCCATAACCTGCATTTCTTGTATCTTCCCAGATCACAATTTTTTTATCATTATTAGTCAATAACTGTTGATTATGCGAATCTCCACAGAGTCCATAATAGATTATCTCACCGTCATCTTCTAATATTGTGTTTCCTGAGCTATCCAACAATTGAACATACAATCCTGTTGAGCCAGTTCTATTATCTCCCCAAACACAGAAAATTTTATTCTCGGAGAGTTTTACAAGCGGCGAGAATTGCCAACCATCAGCGGAGCATACATCAAAACCGTTTACCGGCAATTCAAATGTTCCGTTAGCATTCACGTGCTGAATATAAATATCTTCATGAGGATGATTATTAACTCTTCCATCTTCCCAAATGATCCATGCACCGCCATTATCGTCAGCACTTATACGCGGGTTTAGTTGATTATTTAATGCTTGAACGATCTCTATACCAGAGGCATTCCATTGTAAGTTACCATCAATATCGAGTTTTTGGGTATAAAGATCCTTATAATTTTCACTTGATTCATTCCTACCGTCTTCCCATACAATTATAGCTCCATTATCGGAAGCCTTGGTAATCCGTGCATTACGCTGGATTGCTTCTCCGACATACACTTCCACTTCATTTACCCAAAGCAGATCACCATTCAAATCGACTCTTTGAGCTTTAATATCACCAGATGTATCTGTACCCATATCGCGCCATGAGAATATAAAGTTTCCTGTCCCATCGGGAGTGATCTTTGGTTTTTCCTGTAGACCAACAGCCCCAGTTAGCAGGTTGCCGTTTTCATCCCAAAGAAGATCTCCATTTGGAGCAATCCGCTGCATATAAATATCAGCATCATCAGGATTTCTTTCGTCATGCCATGCTACAACTGCACCATTTGAACCATCTTCCCAGAATGTATGCTGATTCTGGCTACCACTTGCATTGGTAATAGAATTACCATCGGTTGCCCAACCGGAAACAATATTTCCATCTGTATTAATATGAGTTCCGTAAATATCAGTACCAGCCGTAGCTCTACTATCAAGCCAGATTACATAAGCACCGCCATTGTCGTCAGGTACAATATTCAATGATATTTGAATATCTTCAAACAGACAAAGAGGAACACCTTCTTCTGCCCATTGTAATACACCATCACTGGATATTTTTTGGGCATATATATCGCCAGCTTCTTCGTTTCTGAAATCAACCCAGGCAATAATCACATCTCCGTTTCCAGATTCAATAATAACCGGATCTTCCTGCCGACTATATTCACCATTCACTAATAATCCATCTTCTTCCCACATTTTATTACCATTAGCATCATATTTCTGAGCCCAAATATCTCTTACTCCTGTTCGTGTATCTGACCAGACAAAAACAACCCCGCCATCAACACCATTTGCAGATCTGTACCATTCAATATTCACACCTTGTCTAACTGGAATTTCTTCATTCCACTCTAATTGTGCGTTTATTAGTGAAATTGACACAACAAAGAGTACAATCAATAATTTTTTCATTTTGTTAACCTCTATTTTTTATTTTATTAATAACATTTTATTTATTTTTTGATAATTTCCTGCATCGAACTTATAGAAATAAACACCTGAAGAAACTTTTCTTCCTGAATTATCAGTACCGCTCCAAACAACATTGTACTGACCAACCTCAAGTTTTTCATTCACAAGAGTTTTAACTTTCTGCCCTTTAATATTGAATATCTCAAGTAGTGTATACTGTTCACTATTTGCAATAGAGAATGCAATTGTAGTTTCTGGATTAAAAGGATTTGGATAGTTTTGATTAACTTTTGTAACTAGCGGAAGTTGATCATCCAATCCTGTTGGTTCGTAACCCGCTCCACTAAGCGAAACCTCATATTGATAGTTTATTGGGTCATTACTTTCTATGATCAACACATCTTCGTAAAGCTGTTCTTCTTGAGGAATAAAAGTTACAACAACTGCTTGAGTTTCTCCTGATGGCAGGATAAAGCTGACAGGAGATACAACATATTCAATAAGTTCGGTTGTAATATCTGTAACTTCTAAGTTAGTTTCACCCAGGTTACTTACATAAAGTGTATCTGATGCATCATCTCCGATCTGCACATTACCAAAATCCAATTCATCTTCAGATAAACTTATTATCGGTACCTCAGATAATATATGTAAATTAATAGGAATCGTACTTGAAAAGGCTTCTGGATCGTTTGTTGTAATCAATAGATCACATTGAAAATCACCAATATTTAATTCTTCAGCGCTAACTTCAATTGTAATTATGTTCGTTTCTCCACTGGGAATGTAACCAAATGTTTGATCTAAATCGACCCAGTCAATTATTCTTTCGATTAAGACAGCATATTCATCTTCAACAAAATTTCCATTATACACCATTTGCAGAGCTATATTCCCCGCCTCATTCTGTAAACCGATCGTTGCAGAATCAATTGTTCCATCCATAGTACGATATTGATAAAGAACATCACCATTTTCATAAACAATAATCTCGAAGTCATAAGTTCCATTATAAGTTCCAGGGAAGTGTATCACATCATCGAACCAGATAACCAGGCTATCAGAAGTACTATAATAATAAACGCTACCGCCTTGTAACGGATCAAGATCATCCCAGAATGGTATCAAGGAGGGCCCTGGACTGTCAGGATGCGGAAGGGATAAATTATTCCATTCTGTATTATCATCACCAAAGCCAATCCATCCATTTGGATTAATTCTAAACTCTGAATAGAAAGTACCATAGAAAATAAAATCAAATCCAATCGGCATTAATTCGGTTCCTTCATCATTGTGTGTAAAAGTAACTTCAGTACCAATTGCTGAAATATCTCGCCATCCATATTCTAGACCATTCATTTCATTACTGTCAATCCAAACATATCCATATGCATCAGGTCCACCCGAACCATCGTCTGGAGTATTATAGTTCTTTGTAATATTATAGACAAGATTTGCTTCTCCTGTATTGGAAATCTCTAATTGTCTTGTTTCGGTTCCTCCCGGTAAAAGTACTAAGTTATAGCTATCATGGCTGAAATTAGCAATAGGAGGATCCTGAATTATTGATCCTGCTGTAGTGAATTTTAAAGCAAGTTCATTTTGAAGAGGTATTGCAGCAGTTGGGTAAGAGTTATTAAAAGTATATTCTAATCCGATAGTTCCTGTATGATCCTCAAGACCAACTGTAGAATATTGTCCATGATTGCCTGGATAATTACCAGCACTGGTATTGTTGATAACTTTGTATTGAAATTGAACTTCAGCATCGCCGCTTGGTGTTGAATAATAAACCGGATCCAGGATCATCATCTCAAATGTTTCTTCAAAACTATCTTCATCATTCTGCATACGAGACCACTCAACAATGAACATATGAAGATCCGTATCGTGATAATAGAATACATTTCCACTGCCAGTTTTCAAATCATCCCAGAAAGGAGCGATCATGGGTGATGGACCTTGAGGTCCGGGTATTGGACTATTCATGAAAGAACCCTGAGTACTTCCACCAGGTGCAATCCAGCCATTTGAACAGACACTGATCATATTATAGGGAATTCCATAAAAATTAAATGAGAACGGCATACTTACATTTTCTGTATCGCCCGTATCACCATTATCATATAGGTTCAATGAAGTACCTGATCCGCCATATGACGGATCTATCTCTATCCAATTATATACGGGTGTAGAATCATAATTTATATCATAGCTATCGTAACAATAATAACCGTATTCATCAGGACCAAGCGGATCTGTAATAAATACTACTCCTACATTAATAATAAATGATATCGTATTATTAAAACCATCTGAGTTAGTTAACTCTAATGTAAAAGGTATTTGCGAACCGGGAATAATCTGAAAGCTGGCATTAACAACATAGAGATCAGCATAATTATCACCTTCATCGCCTGGATATATAGATTCAAAAGTTCCGATACTATCTGGAATAGATATTCCAGTGTTACTGCATCTTAAAATCCCTTCAATACCATGTGCTGCAATCGATCCAATATTGGTAAGAGTTACTGCAATATCAACTTCCTCACCCGGATCTAATATTCCATTTCCACCATTATAAACAACATAATCGGAAGCATAAAGATCAATTCCATTTACAACCAGAATTATCATATCAGCCCACTGATTACCACTTCCATCTTCTATGAGAACATTCAGTTGAATCTCAGTTCCGCCGAATACTTCTTCAGCAAAGGAAAGATCAAAATCATCGGTAGAGAATACAGCATTGCCGGATGGAATTGAGCCAAAGTCTTCAACATCATCTGTGATCGTAACAAAATCGTTATCTGTTGTTATGGTAGCAGTAACAGATTCTGCAGACTGAGTAC
>JAQICU010000361.1 GCA_027858325.1 Candidatus Cloacimonadota bacterium | reverse complement strand
GATCATTTGTGAAATCTTCTTTCTGCTCTACTGTAATTTCGATTTCCTCTTCTTTAATTTCATTTTTCTTGTTTTCAACCATGGTTCCTCCTAATTAAGCCCTTTGAGTAATGAAACTGAAATATCCAGTTTCGTTTTAATTTCATTCTATTTTTGTTTTTCTTTTTCTACGATCAGTTCAGGTGCATTTGTAATAAACTTAGAATCATTAAGTTTTCCATTTATCTTTTTCAACTCAATTTCAAGTTTTGCAATCTGTTTATTAAGCTTTTCTCTTTCTCCATCAAGATCTATCAGCCCTTCCAATGGAAGATAAATTTCCATATTCTGAACAACTGCCGCAATGCTGGATTTCGGTTTTTGTAGATCAACTGCAATTTCCATTTTACTGATTTTTGCTAATTTAGTGAAATAGTTCCTATAATCTTTCAAAAGCTGAATTTGATCAGCTGTAGCAACCTTTATAAAAACGCTTACTTCTTTGCCAGGAGAGATATTAACTTGTTTTCTCAGATTTCTAATAGCAACGATCGCTTCCTGGATAAGCTTCATATCTTTATCTATCTTTTTATTTACTATATTTTTATTTTGTAATGGAAAAGCTGCTAAGACTATTGTTTCCTCTTCCATTGGGAAGAAGTGTTTGATCCCCTGCCATATCTCTTCCGAAATAAAAGGCATTATCGGCTGCAATTGTCTCATTGAATTCTGCAATACATCCAATAAAATATATTTTGCTGTTAATTGAGCTTCTCTGTTATCTTCATTATAAATTCTATCTTTGGAAAGTTCCAGGTACCAGCTGCAGAATTCTTTCCAGATGAAATCCATCAAGATATTAGCTGCATCATTGAATCGTAGAGATTCATAGTTCCTGCGTGTTTCTTCGATAACTTCGTTTAACCTGCTGTATATCCATTGATCGGCAAGTTCCAATTTAAGTTCATTTCTTTTGGGAAGACCTTCGATCTTTTCTGCATTCATCATAATGAAACGATAGGCATTCCAGATCTTGTTGGCAAAATTTCTTCCAGTTTCCAGGATCGAGTTGGAATAATAACTATCCTGTCCTTTTGGACTGGCAAAGATAATGCTGAAACGAAGTGCATCGGCTCCCACGTTCTCAATTATATCCAGAGGATCTGGTGAGTTACCCAAAGATTTGCTCATTTTGATTCCTTTCTCATCACGGACCATTCCATGCAATAGAACAGTATCAAAAGGAATTTTGTCTTTAAATTCAAGTGTTGCCATGATCATTCTGGCAACCCATAGATAGATGATATCCGGTGCTGTTACCAGTAAATTCGTAGGAAGAAAGTAATCAAGTTCTTCGGTTTCATCCGGCCAGCCAAAGGTAGAGAAAGGCCACAGCCAGCTGCTGAACCATGTGTCAAGAACGTCTTCATCTTGCTTGAATTCATTATGACCACACTTGGGACAGGTTGTCGGTTCTGCTTTGGCAACTACGATCTCATCGCAGTTCTGGCAATAGTAAACCGGTATTCTATGTCCCCACCAAATCTGACGGGAAATACACCAATCTCGAACATTCTCCATCCAATGATAATAAACTTTTGTCCATCTGGCAGGCTGAAATTTTACTTTTCCTTCTTTAACAACTTCTATTGCTCTTTCAGCTAAAGGTTTCATTTTTACGAACCATTGATCAGATAGATATGGCTCGATGATCGTATCGCAACGGTAGCATTGACCTACCGTATGTTCATGAGTTTTTATTTCTCCCAGAAACCCTTTTTCCTTCAAGCCATTCACAATCTTTTCTCTTGCTTCGAATCTACCCAGACCTTCAAACTTTTTGCTGGCATTTTCATTCATAATACCATGTTCATCAATAACAATAATTTGCTCAAGATCATGCCGCATTCCGATCTCATAATCGTTAGGATCGTGAGCGGGAGTAACTTTAACACAGCCGCTGCCAAATTCCATTTCGACAAATTCATCAGCAATAATTGGAATTTCACGTCCGATAAAAGGAAGAATTACTGTTTTACCAATTAAGTTGATATAACGTTTATCCTTAGGATTTACTGCTACAGCTGTATCTCCCAGCATCGTCTCGGGCCGTGTAGTTGCCACCGTTACGTATCCATTTCCATCTTTGAGGGGATATTTTAGATCCCAGAGAAAACCTTTTTCATCTTCATGCTCTACTTCATCATTGGAAAGAGCTGTATGGCAACGCGGACACCAATTGATAATCCGTTTTCCTTTGTAGATTAGTCCTTTCTCATATAATTTCACAAAAACTTCTTTAACTGCTTCGGAAAGTCCTTCATCTAATGTAAATCTCTGTTTTGTCCAATCGCAGGAACATCCGAGTTGCTTGAGTTGTTCAATTATTAAACCGCCTTTATTTTCCTTCCATTTCCAAATACGTTTTATTAATTCTTCTCTGCCAATTTCATGGCGGGTTTTACCCTCTTTTGCCAGTTCTTTTTCTACCATGTTCTGCGTTGCGATGCCTGCATGATCTACCCCCGGCAGCCATAAAGTGGGAATTCCAGTCATTCTCTTATAACGTATCATTACATCCTGCAGCGTATTATTCAGAACATGTCCCATATGCAGGATGTTCGTAACATTCGGAGGAGGTATCAAAACTGTGTATGGTTTTTTATTTTTATCTATCTTGGGTGTAAAATAACCATTATCTATCCAGTGTTTATACCATTTCTTCTCAATCTTTTGTGGTTCGTAACTTTTATTTATTTCCATTTTATTTCCTTATATTTGCCACTGACTTTCACTGACTAAGTACTGACTTTTTTCGATTTATTTCTTATCCTTTGTCTCCACTCAGGATGACTGCAAATTTTTAACTACTTATTATTTTTCCAATTATTTTTTTTAGTGTTATCTGTGTACGTCTTGTGGCTATTCATTTTTTTTTGCTGTATAAAGCTTTCACTATTTCAATAAATTTCACGTGTGAAGGAAAGACGATCTCAGGCAATTCATTTAACCTGACATATCGTGCTTCGGCTGCATCATCTCCAGCCTGAAGCTCACCTCCCATTATCTTCATTAAGAACCCGAACGAGATAACTTTTTCATATATGGGTGAATATTCAGTATCATAACCTAATTGAACTATTACTTCCCCATCCAATCCTGTTTCTTCTTTCATCTCATCAATGGCACATTCTGCAGGAGTTTGATCTATTTCTACATAACCGCTGGGTAATGCCCAACCACCTGCATTTGGCTCAAATTTACGTTTGATAATAACAATTTCATTTTTGTCGTTTAAAATAACACAAGCAGAAGCAGGAATAGGATTCTTGTAATATGTCCAATTACAATTAGGGCATTTTGGACGCATCTTACCTTCCTGATCAGCTAAGAGTTTCATTTTATTTCCGCACTTAAGACAGAAATTTACATCTTCATAAGATTCTTTGTTAATTGCCATTTTTTAACTCTGTACATCAAATACTAATTTACTGATTTTATTAGCTTCAATAAAATACATACACTTTTCTATAATATCAAAACCACTTAAATGATCTATTTTTTCATCTGAATTATAAATTACCAAAGTACTCCCGGTAATATTTTCAATTAATTCAATTTTATTTTCAGCAGACATAATAATAATGCTGCTATCCAGCTGTTTATACTTATTTAGAGATATCTGGAATATTGAATTTTCTTTAACATTAGGAAGCGTTTTAAGCTGTTTCACCCAGAATTCTTTACCAGTATCCCGATTAAGGCATATTGCTTTTTTCTGTTTGGTGAGAACAAGAATTCTGTTTGCATCGAGTAGTTCAATATTGATGAGTTCCTCTTCAAACTGTTTATTCCATTTAATAGTTTCTAGATCTTTACTAAGAACAAAAAGTTGGTCTGAACTGATCAGATAAATATTCTTAAAGTCAAAATATGGTTTTTGTATCAAATCTACATCAAATTCTCTCTCTGCTGTCTTTTCCAAACTAATTTTTTGCTTCTGAAATAAATCAATTT
>JAQICU010000342.1 GCA_027858325.1 Candidatus Cloacimonadota bacterium | reverse complement strand
TGCCTTTTCTTTGAATTATTATTAAAAGTCAAATAAAAAGTTCAAAACAGAACCTAATAAGAAGCTAAATTTCATTCAGCAGCTTTCTTCACAGCATTTAAAATTGGAATATATCCGGTACATCTGCAAAGGTTGCCTTCCAGAGCTTCTTTTATTTGTTCTTCAGTTGGATGCGAGTTTTTATCAAGAAGTGCTTTAGCACTCATCAGCATACCAGGTGTACAAAAACCGCACTGAATCGCACCTTTCTCTACAAAAGCATTTTGCAGTTTGGAAAGAACATCGTCCTTTTCCAGATTTTCCACTGTTTCAATTGATGCATTATTTGCCTGAGTCGCCAGGATCAAACAAGAATTTACCGCATCACCATTCATGATAACAGTACAAGCTCCACATTCACCGACAGCACATCCTTCCTTGGTTCCGGTAAGCCTTAGTTTATCACGCAATATATCTAATAAACGCATAGAATCTTCAACTTCCAATTCATGATCTTTTCCATTAACGTTAATTTTCAAATTTATCATTATTATCCTCTTCGTTCAAATATTTCAGTTAATGCATCTTTTGTCATATTAATGAAAACCGGTAATTTATAAGCAGATGACCAGCGTTTTCCAATTGCATCTTCAATTATTTTTTTCAATGGCTCCTCAATGGAATTGATAGATTGAAGAGTTAATTCTTTACCGGTAAATATCTGTTCGATCTCTTCAATGCGCATGGGTTTATGGAACAACGAACCGGAAACGATCTTGCACTCTTCTACTTTGCTGTTTTCAAAAGATATTAGAATTCCAATACTGATTCGGGTTATATTTACAGCGTTTCTTCTTCCTAGTTGGAAGTAACTGCATTCATATTTTTTCTTTGGAATCGGAATGATAACTTCTGTTAGTATCTCTTCAGAATTTAACTGTGTTTTGTAATTTTTTATAATGAATTCATCAGCGGGGATTCTACGAGTTCCATTCTTTGAAGACAATATGAAATCTGCGTTGTAAACGATGAGTGGTGGAAATGAATCTGCACATGGTGCAGCGTTTACAATGTTACCACCAATTGTTCCTTTATTCCTGATCTGCAAGGAACCAATTTTTGAACATGCTTTTGCAAGCATTGGAAAATATTTTTGGATCTCCTTATTAGAAAGGATCTGTGAAAATGTGCAGCCGCTACCAATTACTATTTCATTCTTGTTGATCTCAATATTCTTCAATTCATTAAGATGTGAAATATCTAAAAGTGTATGTTTGCCGGTTTTCATTCTTAGTTCGATGATCATATCTGTTCCACCGGCAAGAATCTGCAGGTCCTTTTTGGAAAGCTGTTCTAATGCATTTTTGAGATTGTGCGGAGTTAATGTTTTTACATCTGTAAGGCGTAAGGCTTGTTTATCAACAACCGTGATATGAGTTTTACAAGAGTCATAAGCAGCAATCTGACTTTGTCTGGATGGCTTTCTCAAATTAGCTCCGAGAAATACTTTTTCTAGAGTCAATGGGAGTTCATAAGAATGTTTACCGGTTGCAAATTTCAGCGCATTATTGATAGCTGATGATGTTAGTTCCAGTGTTGGTTCACCTAAACTTTTTGCTCCAAACGGTCCATCAACATCTTCATTTTCAATTAAAATTGGATTAATATTTCCAATATCTTTAATGGTAGGGATTAAGTAATTATCAAGATTGTCAGATTTCACAACTCCATCTTGAATGTTATAATCTTCTATTACAGCATATCCAAATCCTTGAGTAACTCCACCATAAACCTGACCTTCAGCACCAAGTTTATTTAATACTTTACCAACATCATGAGCAGCAGTAATATTTTTCACATCTATTTTTCCAGTAGAAGTATCTATTCGGATATCTGCAACATGAGCACCATAAACGTAAGTAAAATATGCATTGCCTTGTCCGGTCTCTTCATCCCAGCTAACATCTGGTGCATTGTACCAGCCATATGCTGAAAGATTCTCCCCAGCACAATATGCTTTTCCTGCAGCTTTTTCAAATTTTATCGGTTTGCTATTTGCAATTTCCTCTTTTCTGGATATTATTCCATCCTTCCAGATTGTTTCTTCAATATCTTTTACTTGTAGATCTTTCTTTATTACATTAAATATTCTCTTCTTAACTTTTTCTGCAGCAATAATCACAGCATTACCACCCATTATTGTTCCGCGAGATGCAACTGTAGGACCACCATCGGTGATTGTAGCAGTTTGCGGTTCTAAGAAAACTATTTTCTCAAGATCGGTTCCAAGTACTTCCGCTGTAACTTGAGAAAATGTAGTTCGCATTCCCTGCCCGTTCTCGTTCATACCGGTGAGTACATAAATACTTCCATCTGCCTGAACTGAAACAATTGCAGAAGTGGCATCTGTTCCTTCTGCACCCAGAGCACATCCACGATAACTGCAGGCAAATCCTATCCCATATTTATAGCGTCCGTTCTGCTCATTCAGCTTTTTATATTCTTCAAGTTTTTTATTATAATCAGCTTTTAATACAGCTTTATCAATAACTTCATCCAGAGAAACTGTATGCTTGTTTAATACTTGACCACTCGCAGTTGTACTTCCCTGTTTAAATCCATTTAATTTTCTAACTTCAAGTGTAGAAATTCCACAAATTTCAGCGATCTCATCCATTAATGATTCTTGTGCAAAAATAACTTGTGGAGAACCGAAACCACGGAAGGCTGCAGTATAAGTATTATTTGTATAAACTCCTTTAATATCTGTTTCTACATTTTCAATTTCATAAGGTCCGGTTGCCTGAACAACAGAACGCCATGTAACAAAGAATGTTTGAGATGAATATGCTCCACTATCGGCAATTATATTTATTTTCATTGCTTTAAGTTTTCCATTATTATTAAAACCTACTTTATACTTCATATAATAGGGATGTCTCTTATAACTTTCTTTAATTGAATTCTCTCGAGTATAAGTTAGTTTCACTGGTTTTCCGGTAAGTTTGGAAAGCAAGGCACACCGGCATGCCATGTAATTTATTATATCATCCTTTCCACCAAAAGAACCACCCAAAGTTGAACCGAAGATATTGATCTGATTCATGTTCAAACCCATAAAAAGAGCAACTACTTTACGGGTAGTAAATGGATTCTGGATTGAACCATATATTTTAAAACCTCTTGAAGTGTGATCCGGTACGGCTGTTACAGTTTCAGGTTCTATATAAGCATGTTCATGGAATCCTGTTTGGTATTCTCGTTCGATAACATGATCAGATTCAACAAATCCTTTGTCTATATTTCCTTTCCGTAATGGATAATGTAGAACTACATTGCTTTTATATTCGGGATGGATAAGTCTTGCATCCGGTTTTATTGCTACACGTGGGTCAAATATACCTTTGATAGGTTCATATTCTACATGTATCAAGTCTGTTGCGTTAAGAGCAATCTCTTTTGTTTCAGCAGCAACCACAGCAATCACATCACCGGAAAAGAAAACTTCATTTTCTACAATTGCATATTGATCTGAACGAATTGGACCAAGTTTTGTTTGACCAGGAATATCTTTGAATAAAGCAATTCTTACAACTCCAGGAACTTTTTCTGCTTTACTGCAATCAATTTTAGTGATCTTCCCAACAGGGATATCAGTATATCTTACAGCTGCATGGAGCATATCAACCAGTTTAATGTCATCACCATAAATTGCTTTCCCAGTTACTTTTTCATATGCGTCGACCCTTATTACTTTTTTGCCGATGATGTTGGCCATGTTATTACCTCTTGTATGAATTTATTCATAAATCATTTTTTTTTATTTGGTAATAGTGGTCAAATTATTAATTAAAAGTTGCTTTAACTTATAATAGAATAAATTCATTATTATTGACAAAGAAAATTAAATAATAAAATTAGACATACTTTTTATATTTATCTCAATAATGCTAATAATGGAGGAAAAATGAAAAAAGGAATTTTACTGTTGCTTGTTATCATCCCATTAACTCTATCCGCAGATTTTAATGTAGAATCCACATCTTTATCTAATCTCAATTTTAACTACGAAACAAAAAGTTATAATATTTTTCAGGAAAAGGGTTTTTCTCATCTTTATTTTAACGGCTTTACAAATCAACAAACTCCCGGCAAACCTGAACTTCCCTACAGAGAATTCTGTATTGGTATTCCTCCCAACGGGAATATTGAAGTAGTAATTACATCAATAGAAACGGAAACTAGAAAATTAGAGAATAAGCTGTCTCCTGTTCCGCGCATTGTGCCATCAGGAAAGACATTCGATTACATTTATGAAATTGATCAAGATCTATATAATAAACAAGAAAAGAAGTTTATTCAGGTTATGGAAAGAGCAAAGTACCGCTTTAATAATATCATACCGGTAAGATTCTACCCAGTGATTTATGATCGGCACACGAATGAAATAACAATATGTAAAAATATTAGTTTCGAAATCCGTATTAATGGAAATATTAAATATAGAAATTATATCGAAGAAAAAAATGAGATCTCGGTTTCAAATCTGATTGTAAATTATGATCATGCTAAGAACTGGAAAGAAATAAGTAAAATAACATCTACAAAAATGCCATTCGAAAGTTCGGATTTCTGGTATAGATTTAAAACAGATCGAATTGGATGGTTTGAAATAGATCATGAAGATCTGCAAAAGTTACCGGATTTCTGCCAACCATCTCAGATCAGGATGTTAACAATGGTAAAGAAACGAATAAATAACAAAACAGAATTTGAGCTTCTGGAAATTCCAATTGTTACGGATACTGGTGATGATGACTCTTATGATGCGGGTGATAAACTTATATTTGAACGTGAACAAATTCCCAACCCTGAATTGTATTATCAAAATGAAAGAGTTTATTGGATAACTTTTGGTGGTGATTTCCAAGGAGATCCAATGCGTTTGAAGAATGTTCCAAATTTGGCAGATTATAATTCAATTTTAGATTTCCAGAAGAGAACTGTTACTGAAAACCGAATTTATCGTGAAGATGTTGATGGTATAATTATTTACCCTGGATATCTTACTTCAAGTCAAACCAATGTTTTTGAAACTCATGCTCAGGATTTTGCACTGCTTCATCCAGAAATGAATTTCATTATTAAAAGTCAATCCGAAATATTTAGTGAATTCAGCGGCAGTAACCCTGATCAACAAGCTGTAAAAGATTACCTTGAGCTAGAATTTTATGGTGATGGCACACCAGAGTTTCCTGGTCATCCGGAAATGCAATATGTGGTTTTGATGGGCTCCGGTATCCAAAATTGGAATCCGCAACATGAAAAAAACAAGATCATAGTTGCCATGATTTCAAGTTCAGTATCCAGTGATGATAAATTTGTTGATTTCGATGACGATTATAGACCGGAATTAATTATTGGTAGGATCCCGGCTAAAAACGATGAAATGATGGAACACTATTTACAGAGGATTGAGGATTACATCCAAAATCCAACTCCGGGTTTCTGGCGGAATGAAGTAGTGATAATGGCGGATGATGAGCATAAAGGTGATATCCTGGAAGGTTTAAGCTCAACTAGTGGTTTGAATCATACGGCTCGTGCTCAGGAAGCTGAGGATTTTATCGAAGATACAATTATTATGGATAAAGTTCTGGGAATTGAATATGGTTTTGATGAATATCAAAATAAACCGGAAGCACGTATAGCTAAGATGGAGAAGGTAAACCAGGGAAAACTGATCTGGTATTTTATCGGGCATGGGAATGAAGATGTTATGGGTGATGAAGATTATTTTAGAGCTTCTCTGCATATGGATCTGCTGGATAATATGGAACATTTACCATTATACCTGGCTGCATCATGTGAAGTTGGGAATTTTGATAATACGGAGATAGATTGTATAGCAGAAAAATTCCTTTTCCACGAAAGTGGCGGTTCAATTGCCTCCATTGCTGCAACAGCTACATGTAGTGGCGGAGCAAATACACTATTAATGAAATATGTTTTAAAAAACATCATTGAAGATCGAATGGATATTGGAAATGCCTTACGAGATGCAAAATTATATTCAAATGCTGGACTTATCAATAGCCAGTATTTTAATATTCTGGGTGATCCAATTCTTAATGTTCTTCCTCCGCTGACTAGTGGAAATATTACCGGAATTCCTGATAGTCTTCAAGCAAGGCAAACTGTTGACTTTAGCGGTAATTATGAAAATGCAATAAATGAGACCGGTGAAACCTATATCTATGAATCAAAGTATAATAAGCATTATGAAAATACACTTGTCACATCAGTACAAACTTATGAATATGAAGTGGATTATACCAGTAATGGTCATACGTTTTATTTTGGTAACATTGACATTAGCAATGGTGAATATGTTGCGCAGTTTATTGTACCTGATGATGTTCACTCCGGGGATGAAGGCAGAATTTTGAATTATGTTTTCGATAATAGCATTTCTGCGGATTTCCTGAATTGCTATCTGTCAATGAAGCTTAGCAGTATTCCGGTTTCTGCTCCAAGTACAGGTTCACCACAGGTTCAGCTTTTCTTGGATTCTCCAAGCTTTATTGCCGGTGATTTTGTGTCAACCGATCCAACATTAATTGCTCATATCGAAGACGAAAATGGAATTAATATTCTGGGTTCTTCCGGTCACAATATTCTGCTTATAATAGATGATTCTTTAACACCTATCAATGTAACAGATGGATTTATGTATAACACCGGTTCCGCAACGGAGGGTGAACTCTCATGGCAGCTTAATGATCTCTCAGAAGGGAATCATACACTTCAGCTTATTGTATTTGATAACTTTAATAATCCTACAGTTGCTGAAACAAATTTTGTTAGTAAAAGATCGGGAAAGGTCTCTATAGAGCAAATGCTTGTTTATCCTAATCCGATGGATGATGACGGACATTTTACATTTGTTATTACCGAAGATTCTGATATTACAATTACAATATATACTATAACGGGGAGGAAAATAAAAACCATAAAACTATGGAATTCTCCAGCCGGGTATAATCAGGTCTATTGG
>JAQICU010000334.1 GCA_027858325.1 Candidatus Cloacimonadota bacterium | reverse complement strand
ACACTGGGTTAATCAATGAAGCGGAAGATCTTGTAAAAAAAGGTTACAAAAAAGTTGATCCCGGCATGAATACAGTTGGCTACAAAGAACTTTATCCGTTTTTTGAAGGTAACTCTGATTTAGGTATTTGTATAGATAAAATTAAACAAAATACTCGTAATTTCGCCAAGCAACAGTTTACCTGGTATAGAAAAATCGATTTTGACTTGACAATAGATAGTAAAAGCATTTACTTTTCAAATGTCTTAAAAGAAATAATGATGAAATTACAGGAGAAATGATGATCGTTGCAAAAGTTAATAATTACGAAATAAAATTTCAGGAATATAAGTCTGAATTAAAAGAAGTGCTAAAGATAATGCATCTTGGAGAACCGAATAAAGAGGCAAAAAAAAGAGCAATAGAACAACTCATAGACGGATATCTACTTCTAAATTCAGCAAAAAATTCTCATATTGAAATTTCTGAAGATGATATTGAAAATGAAGTAGTTGAGCTGAAACTTAAATTCGAATCTGAAGATGATTTCAATAATATGCTATTAGATAAAAAAATTGAGATTGAAACTATAAAAGAGAGAATTAGAAACAATTTATTAATAACAGAGTATGTTAAGATTAATTTCCCAGCTGATTCTGATATACCAATCGAAAAACTACGAGAAATATATAAAGAGAATATTAATTCATTTAAAACCCAGGAGATGGTTAAGGCATCCCACATACTTATAAATGGTACAGATGACGAGAGTTTATTGAGGGCTGAAGAATTATATCAGAAGATCACAACCAAAGATGATTTTGATCAGATCGCTGCAGAATGCTCTGATTGTCCTAGCAATTGTCAGCACGGTGATCTTGGCTATTTTCCAAAGGGAAAAATGGTAAAGGATTTTGAAGAAGTTGCCTTCAGTTTAAAACAGAATGAAATCAGTAAACCGATTAAAACAAAGTTTGGATATCATATTATTATGAATACCGGTAGAAAAGAGAGTGTGATCGCTGATTTTGAAGAAGTTAAAGAAGCTCTTAAAAATCGATTAAAAAAGATCAATTCTGAACTGAAACTTATAAAACATCTTAAAGGTTTACGCAGCAAAGCAGTTATTATTATCAATCACAAAGAATTGTAACTTTTTACAGGAGACAAACAAATGGCATTATTAGGTGTGAATATTGATCATATAGCAACACTCCGAGAAGCAAGAAAAGGAATCGAGCCGGAACCAATTTATGCTGCAAGCGTAGCTGAACAAAATGGAGCAGATCAAATAACAATTCACTTAAGGGAAGATAGAAGACACATTCAAGACCGTGATCTGAAAATACTTAGACAAACAATCCAAACAAAACTAAATCTGGAAATGGCAGCTACAAATGAAATGGTGAAGATCGCCTCTGATATAAAGGCTGATACCGTAACTTTAGTTCCTGAAAAGAGGGAAGAGCTGACTACAGAAGGTGGATTGAACTTATCAAAATTACACCGAGAAGTTATTTCCTCCTTAAAGAAAGTCGGAATTTAAGTCAGTGTATTTATTGAGCCTGATCTGGAAATGATAAAATTAGCTAAAGACCTCGGTGCTGATGCGGTGGAAATTCATACAGGAAGATATGCAAATTTAAAAAAGGAAAGTGAAATTAAAACTGAAGTAGAAAAAATACACAATGCAGCTGTTCTAATTAGAAATCTTGGAATGCGTGTTGTAGCAGGTCATGGATTAAATTATCATAACACACAAAAACTTGTTGAACTAGATATTATTGAGGAATTTAATATTGGGCATAGTATTATCTCACGGGCTGTTTTTTCCGGTCTTGCTGAAGCAATTCTTACAATGAAATTAATTGTTGAATAATACAAAAACGAACTTTTTGAACCACGAATTAACACGAATGAGTTAAGAAAATGTGTGTGTAGGTTTCCAGCTGGGGCTTGGTAACCAGTGTAAATATTATTTATAAATTGTTATATTTCCTTCTTCTTTTCTGTATGAGTCATTCGCTGCCTGTTCTGCAAATTTTATAAGTTTTTGAGCACTCTTTATATTGTCATCTTTACTGGCAATTCCCCAGTCTATCCTACAAACGTTGATTTTTGGTAGTTTCATAATTCTGTCATTTACTCTATTAATTGTAATCGAACCATTTTTACTTGATGTTTCTGGCATTAAAACCGCAATAGTATCTTCATGAATCTTACCTATAATATCTGTTTCGCGTAAATCATTTTGTATTATGTAAGCTATCTTTGTTATGAGATCATTTGTTTCATGTTCACCAATAGTTCTAATAATGTTTTTAAAGTTTTCAATTTTGATAACTGCAATTGTAAGGTATCGATCATAACGTTTCATCATTGAGAAAATAACATTGCTTTTTTCTACAAAAGCTTTATATGAATAGATATTTGCTGCTTCATATATACCTCGATGTTGTTCTAACTCATTACTTTGTAAATACAATTGTACAATTAATGATATTATTGAAGCGAATAATTTGATTTTTGTCATTTCTTCACTTTCAAATTCTTCGTTGAACTTATCGATAAACATAAATCCGAGTAATTCATCATTTTGGTTTAGTGGATGAACTAATAAATGTGAATATTCTTTTTCAAATTTGTATCTACCGGGAAAGTGAACATCAAGAAGTTTGAAATTCATGATTTCTTTAATCATAGGATCGTTTTTTGTGAAGATCGTATTTTTGGCAAATTTATGACTGATATTTCGGGAAATTTTCATCCGGAAGATCTCTGAATTTGGAACTTTAAGATAAACACCCATAGACTGAAAATCAAATTCATCTTCAATGTTGCGAATTATATGACTAAGATGTTCTTCCAATTCCTGTTTTTTAAGCAAGTTGCGCAACATATCATCGAATGACAATAAGTTAAATCCCATTTTGCCCCCTAGCTTAAGATTCAATCCTCTCTGTCCAGGTTAACTCATATACTTCGTCAGGCTTCAGTTCTTTTTCAAATTCAATTTGCGATGAGTTCTTTTTCTTAAAAGATAAGCTATTATTCATTATTGACCAATCACCATATAAATTATGAATCACAGTAATGGTTTTATTT
>JAQICU010000321.1 GCA_027858325.1 Candidatus Cloacimonadota bacterium | reverse complement strand
AAATAAAACCGTGCTTTTGAGGGAAGTAGGCAAAGAATTGTTTTCTTTGAGAGCATTCTACACAATTAGAGATATCAAATTCAATTCCAATAATTCTAAATAGTTTCAGCAGAAATCGCCAGAAGATCGCAATCCCGTTTTTATCAACAGTTCTTATATAATGTAAATAAGTTTGGAGTAATTTATAAATAGCTTGTGAATCTTCAACCGGAATGATGATCTGCTTGATAATTTCTACCGCAGCCTGCATCAGGATACCAGTATGAAAATTGATGTCAAACAAATGTGCTTCGAGAAGTGAAGAGGATTTATAGATATACCAATCGGAAGATGGATTTCGATAAAGATTCAATTCCAATTCATTAAGAATCTCCAAATGTCCAATTGACTTACTTTTAGCAGATCGTGCACCTTTAGCCATTATAGAGATCACACCGTATTCAGGGGTTAATACATCGAGAATAATACTGGTTTCACGAAAATTAACTTTCTTGATTATTATTCCTATTGTTTTAACATCTCTGCTCATAAGACCTTCAATTAAGAGGTTATTCTACGGTAACACTTTTAGCAAGATTCCTGGGCTGATCTACATCTAACCCACGTAGATCTGCAACATGATAAGCAAGGAGTTGAAGTGGGATCACAGTAAGTAAAGGCTGCAGCGTTCTGATAGTTTTTGGAATATAAATCACACTTTCGGATAAGTGTTTGATCTTTTCATCACCTTCGGTAGCAATGGATATAATACGACCGCTTCGTGCTCTCACTTCTTCCAGATTAGAAATGATCTTATCATAAATGGCATCATCGGGAGCAATTGCAATAACAGGCATATTCTCATCAATTAGTGCTATTGGACCGTGCTTCATTTCAGCCGCCGGATAACCTTCAGCATGAATATAAGAAATTTCTTTAAGTTTGAGTGCCCCTTCTAAAGCAACTGGATAATTTGCTCCTCTTCCCAGGTAAAGTGCATTTGTTGTGTCTTTAATTGTTTCAGCGATTTTTCTTATCTCTTCATTTTTTTGTAATATTATTTCTATCTTTTCTGGAATAGTTGCGAGTTCTTTAATAAAAGATTTTCCAAAAGTGGGTTGAAGATTTTTCATTCTGCCAAATAAAACAGCAAGTAAAGTGAGAATTGTTACCTGCGAAGTAAATGCTTTTGTGGAAGCAACACCGATCTCTACTCCAGCGTGAATATAGACTCCACCATCAGATTCACGGGCAATTGTACTTCCAATAGTATTTGTGATTCCCAGAACTCTAGCGCCTTTTGCTTGTGCTTCCCTCAGACCGGCAAGGGTATCTGCTGTTTCGCCTGACTGACTTATAGCAAAAACAAGTGTATCTTCTGGAATGATCGGGTTCCGATAACGATACTCGCTGGCATATTCAACTTCCACAGGAATCCTTGCCAGATTTTCAATAATATACTTTCCAATAAGAGCTGCATGCCAGGAAGTTCCACAGGCAATTATCTGCAGCATCTTTACTTTTCGGAGCTCTTCGTCTGTCATATTCAAACCACCTAACCTGACAGTAGAGAGCCTTTCGTAAAGCCGTCCTCGGAATGCATTATAGATCGAAGTTGGTTGTTCGAAGATCTCTTTTAACATAAAATGTTTGTATTCACCTTTATCAATTGAAGATACATCCCAATCTACAATGGAAATGTCGGCTTCTATATTCTCATTTTGTAAATTTGTAATTTGGTAACCTTCATTATTAATTGTAACAACTTCATTATCTTCTAGATATATAACTCTTTTTGTATGGATAATTATAGCTGCTACATCTGAAGTTACAAAATACTCATCTTCCCCAATTCCCAGAATTAGTGGGCTTCCTTTTCGAGCTGCAATTATCATACCTGGATGTTTTTTGCTGATAACCGCAATACCGAATGTTCCTTCAACTAACTTGAGAGCATCCTGAACAGCTGTTGTAAGATCGTCTTCTATCTTTGAAAAATGTTCAATCAAATGAGCAAGAACCTCAGTATCGGTATCACTTTTGAATTTATGACCTTCTGATTCTAATTTGTTTCGTAAATTTATATACTTTTCAATAAAGCCGTTGTGAACTATAGCAATAGCGCCATTACAGCCTGTATGAGGATGTGCATTAAGGGTAATCGGTCCACCATGAGTTGCCCAGCGTGTGTGTGCTATTCCTACATTCCCAACAGTTTGATCTGGTGCTGGTAAAGCTCTTTCAAGCTCAATTATTTTCCCTGCTTCTTTAAATATTTTTAATTCATTTTCATTATTTAGAATTGCAATACCTGAACTATCATAACCACGATATTCCAGTCTTTTAATTCCCTCAATGATTATGGGAGTTGCATTTCTTTTTCCAATATATCCGACGATACCGCACATATGATCTCCTTAAAAAAAAAATAGTTAATTATTATTGATTAAATATATTTTAACTAATCGCTCTTAACAAATGGAGGATTTAGCACTGATAGACCTTTTATAACAAGATAAATTATTATTACTGAAGGAATAACAACCCAATAAGCAATTTTATCATCCTTAATTATAAATTCAATGAATGGAATTTTATCTACATAATTTGTTATGAGAATTGTGATCGTATTTTGAGCAAAATGTGCCAGAATTGGAACATACAAACTATTAGTTTTTATTGCGAGATAACCAAGCCATATTCCTAATAAAGAAGCTGGTAGCAAACGGAACGGATCAAGGTGGAAAGCTCCAAATAAGATTGCGGTGAGTATTATTCCATACCAGATACCTTTCTTTCTTAAGGCACTCAAAATAAATCCTCTAAACATTACTTCTTCACAAATTCCGGGAAGAACTCCAACTACGAATATTGTGAACCATATTCCATTTTGCTGAACAGTAACCAGATTTTCTAATGCTTCAAGATAAGCTTCGGAAACAGGGAAAATATTGTTAATAAGTTGACCCAGAATTCCTGCTGATAATAAAAGAGGAACTGCTGCAATTAGTACTAACAAGAAATTTAACGGATTTGTGTAATTGAGTCTTAATGCAGTTTTGATATCGGTTTTTGAAATTCTCAATATTAGAATCACCGGTAACAAGATTATCAACAATTGAGTTTTAATGAGCCCATTCATTATATCTTTTAACTGCCAACTTCCTCCAATATAATAAAGAGCAATTATCATGATCACAAAATAAACAATTATGAATTGTAAATTGAGTACATTTTTCTTATTTTTTCCCCAGAATTTTAGTGATTTCTCTTCAGCAGTTCTAAAAAGAACATTCTCACTATGGAATAACTTAATCGAAATATAAACTGTAATAACATCAAGGACCAGTGTGGACCCTATTATTATGAAAAAGTAATGTAATTGATAATTATTCAGCATAATATCACGCATCATCAAAGAAAAATTTACAATTGGAATTAGGGAAAATCCAAGATTCAATTCAAATCCCGGCAGGAAACTGACCATTGAAAGCATGATAG
>JAQICU010000268.1 GCA_027858325.1 Candidatus Cloacimonadota bacterium | reverse complement strand
GAACAAAATTTACCTTTAAAGTTGGAACTCCAATTATCTTTCATCCTGAAGGAAAAGCAGATCAGACAAAACGTAAATATTTCACTGATCAATTAATGTATAGAATTGCAGAGCTTCTTCCCGAAGTTTACAGAGGAGTTTACAGTGATCTGGAAAAAATTAACAGAAATGAAATATTAGAAATTATTTAAGAAGGAGAATTAGATAAAATGGAAAAAATAGTAGCAGCTTGCGGTTTAGTTTGTAGTGGATGTTTTGCCTACAAGGCAACACTTAAAGATAATAATGCTCTCAGGATAAAAACTGCTGAGTTCTGGTCAACGATATATGGCGCTGAAATAAAACCTGATGACATTAATTGTAATGGCTGTTTAATGGAAGGAGTGAAGTTTAATCATTGCCTTGAGTGTGAAGTTAGATTGTGCTGTGTTGATAAAGGTTATGAGAATTGCGCACATTGCCCTGATTACAGTTGTGAAAAGTTAGATAATCTGTTAGCAAATATTCCTGAAGGTAGACTTATTCTGGATGAGATTAAAGCAACTCTTTGACTCATCCTGCAATCCTTCTCCTCAAAAAGAAGGAACCTAAGATGCTGCTGAAAGATAAAAAACTGTTTTTCTGCTATTTCTGTCATATTGAGTTCATCGAAGTATAAAGTTTTCTAAATGACAGTTATTCTATTATAATTTACTCTAAGCTCTGCAATAAATCCTTAAGAATCTTATCTTTCAAAATACTTTTTGCTGAATTCTTAAAATCGTGTAAGTTCATATCTAACTTTTTCTCATAAAAATGCGCCTGCAATGCCATCTCCAGTCGATCAATCTGCTTGATGAACTTCGCTTCTTTGCTATCTGAATTTTCAAATTCTTTCCAAAGTTTGATGTATTTATCACCATATTTTATTTTACTAAAGACTTTTATCACTGCTGAAAGTTCAAGTTTATATTTTTCTGCTTCCCTGACATTATCCACCGGGGTTATATCTCCTGCATAGATTTCACCTATTTCATGGAGAAGGGAGTATTTAAGTACTTTTGATAAATCAAGTTCGGGTAAATATTCATCTGCGATCAGCCAGGCTAACATTGTTGTGGAAAAACTATGATCTGCAACACTTTCACAGAATTTCTTTTCAACACCTCTCTTTAACCAGCCTTGCCTGAAAAGATTCTTTAATGATTGTATCTCAAAATAGACTTCTAATATATTTTCGTTATTATCTTCCAAAACCAATATTGAATTTTTCTTTTCCATATTCATCTTTTAATTAGATCTTCCCCTCTTTCCATTTTCCCTGTCGATAAATAATTACTGCCAGCAAAGTTGTTAGAACATTACTAATGAGCATAGACCACCAAAGCGCATCATATGAATGAGTTGATAGCGGGATCGATAACTTTGTGAGTATTCCATTTAAGAAGCTGTCGCGGATAAATGCAAACTCAAGGATCTTTCCTGAGAGTATGAACACAAGTGGTATTCGCAAAAACCAAAGTCGTGAGATATTCAACACCATAGTTGGTTTTGTATGACCTGATCCGTTAAATACTCCCATAAATACAAATAGAACACTAAAGATAAGTGCAGCGAATGAAACGACCTTGAACATCCTCTCCCCAACTCCGACAATGGCAGGATCGTTAATGAAGAATCTTGTAAGAGTTGATCCGAAGAAATAAAGAAGTGAACAACCAACTAACATTATCAACAAAACAAGCACCATTCCCACTTTTACACTTTTTACAGCACGAGATATTTTCTTTGCTCCCAGGTTTTGCCCCACCATAGTAGCTAATGCATTACTAATTCCCATAGCCGGCATCATAAAAAGTCCCATCATTCTATTCCCAATTGAGAATACACTTATCACAAGAGTTCCGTAAGTATTCACAAATCCCTGTAGGATAATGAATCCAAAACTTGTTATTGAATGCGCAATTGAAGCAGGAATGCTGATATCTAGTATCTTTTTAAGAAGTATTTTATCTGGTTTAATTTCTTGTAGATTAGGAATGATATGGCTTGTTTTCTTTTTTAAGAAATACAAAGCTAAACCGGCTGCGACTATCCTCGAGATCAGCGTTGCCTGGGCAGCTCCAATTGTTTCCAGCCTGGGCATGAATCCAATTCCAAATATGAAAATTGGATCTAAAACTACATTAAGGCTAACCGATATTATCTGTATCTTCATCGGAGATATTGTATCTCCCAGACCATGTGCAAAACTTTGATATGTGAGAAAAATAAACATGAAAAAAACACCTACAAGAATGTATGATATATATTGTTTTGATACCTCAAATATTGCATCAGGAACATGGAGCAAACTTAATATTCCATCAAGGAATAAAAAACTAAACGTAAGAAACACAATTGAAAATGCAATGAGAATCAGCACAAACTGACCTACTACTTTTTTCATCATTTCCGGAGTGCCGGCACCTTTAAATTGTGAAATAAGAGCAGTTCCAGCAACCACAAATCCTATTCCAAATGAAGATAGAAAGAATATTAAAGGGAAGGCAATACCTGCAACAGAAACAGCATTCATGGCATTCTCGCCTAACTTACCTAGCCAGAATGCATCGGTTAGATTATAGAAGGTCATCATGAAATTTGAAAGCATTATTGGTAATGCTAACTTCATCATGTTCTTATAAATGCCACCACTGGTAAGATCCATGCCTGCCTGCTTCATTCCTTATCTCCAAAAAATAATTATACTCTTATTTGTCTTTGCGAGGATTCTCTCAGAGATATTCTTACGAAGCAATCCAAATGGTTAACCTATCATTATGTTAATAGATTGCTTCGTCAGTAACAACAAGGAGCAAACTCGCAATGACTGGGATTCTTATTAACACTTATTATAAAATCCAGCATTTGCCTAAGATTATTTCATCAATTTTTCTAATCTTTCTAAATTCTGCTGGGCGATTTCAAAATCTGGATTGTTCTTAATACACTTATTAAGCAATTCTCCAGCTTCTACATATTTTTTCTCATCAATTAGAATTGAAGCTAAATTATTCAATGTTTTCGGCTCATTTGGAGCTTCCTCTAATATTTCATAATATAACTTTTTAGCAATTTCAAGTTCTCCGTTTGAATGCTGAATAAATGCATAATTGTATTTCGCTTCCACAAATGTCGGGTCTAAGATCATAGCCTGCAAGAAGTGATATTCAGCTTTCTTTTGGTTTTTAGCGAATGAGTAATATAAACCCCAATAATATTCAAAATCGGAGGAAGAAGAATAGATATTAGAATATTTACTAAGCAATTCATTGGCTTTTGTTGATTCATTTTTAGAAAGCAAGAT
>JAQICU010000257.1 GCA_027858325.1 Candidatus Cloacimonadota bacterium | reverse complement strand
AATACAATTATTATTGGTTTTAAAATTGAAGGTGATTCCTACCTGGAAGAGATGTTCACAGCAATTCTTAAGCGTAGATTGGAAGAACGAACCCCTATTACATCTATACTTAGACCGGTTATGAGAAGTTATCAGAAAGCAGGATATCATTGGCTGAAAATGCTAGAACGATTTGGTTTATCAGGAATTTTAGCTGATGATATGGGATTGGGGAAAACTATACAATCCATATCTGTACTTTCTGATCTTCCTGCAAACTCAAGATCAATTGTGATCTGCCCCAAGACACTTCTTTTCAACTGGGCTGCAGAAATTCTCAAATTTAACAAAAGTCTTTCTTATATGCTGTATGAGGGTTCTCAAAAAGAGAGAAAGAAAATACTGGGCAACTTAAATGTTAATCTCCTTTTTGCTTCGTATTCAATAATTCAGAATGACATTGATGAACTTTCTAAGATTGAGTTTGATTATATAATTCTGGATGAAGCACAACATATAAAAAATCCAACCGCTTTACGAACGAAGGCGGTAAAAAAGTTGAAAGCCAAACACCGATGCGCACTTTCGGGAACTCCAATTGAGAATAACCCGATTGAATTATGGTCTATATTTGATTTTCTGATGCCGGGCTACTTACCAAAATCAAAAAGCTTTATTAATAAGTTTAAAGCTGACCCAGCGCTTCAAAAAAAAAGTAATGATAAACTTAAAATGCTTGTATCTCCATTTATTTTAAGAAGAAAGAAAATTGATGTACTTATTGAGCTTCCAGACAAACAGGTGCAGCAGATTTTTTGTAAGCTTACACCTGTTCAGGAAAAAATGTATCTCCAGATTCTTGAAGATGTGAAGAACAGATATCTGGATACCGAAAATAGTAGAAACAAATATATCCATATTCTTGCAGCTCTTACTAAACTACGTCAGATCTGCAATCATCCTCATCTTGTAGATAAAGATCTTAAGAAAAACATTGAGTTTTCAGGTAAACTTGAGTTATTGCGTGAGATAATTGTTGATGCTGTTGAAGGTGGGAAGAAGCTGCTGATTTTCAGTCAATTCGTACAAATGCTTAAAGTACTAAGAGAGATGTTGAAAGAAGAAAATATCACTCATGAGTATATGGATGGCTCAACTAAAAACCGGCAAAAAGTTATTGATAACTTTAATAATAACAACAATATTCGCACCTTTCTTATAAGCTTGAAAACAGGTGGTTATGGTTTGAACCTTACAGCTGCCGATACAGTGATAATCGTAGATCCTTGGTGGAATCCAATGGGAGAGAATCAAGCTATAGATAGAGCTCACAGGATAGGTCAAACAAAAAAAGTGATGGTTTATAAAATAATTACAAAAGGGACAATCGAGGAGAAGATCCTTGATCTTCAACAGAATAAGAAAATGATGTTTGAAAATATAATAGAAGAAGGACAAAACGTAATTAAAAAAATGGATGCTGAACAATTACGTAAGCTACTTGAATACTAAACTCATCCTGCTGTCCTTCTCTCAAGATAGAAGGAACATAAGAGAAGCAAGGAGATGGTAAAAATACTCACCTTTATAAAGGGAGATACGGCAATTACCGGAAAGGGGTTTTACAATGTTATTTATAATGGATATTAATCTATAAAATTATGAAATATTATTATTCCGTTACAAAAGATAGAGAGAAAGAACTCAAAATTAAGCGGTCAACTTTCATCGCTCACCTGCATTATGTTCAAACAATGCAGGAAGCCAAAGAGTACATTTCTAGAATTGCAAAAGAACATAAAACAGCAAACCATAATTGCTGGGCTTATATTGTAGGAGAGAACGGAGAAACTTTTCACTCATCCGATGCAGGAGAACCATCAGGAACAGCAGGGCAACCAATGATGAATGCTCTAAAAAAACATGATATGACAAATATCGTGGCAATTGTAACAAGATATTTTGGTGGAGTTAAACTTGGGATTCGTGGTCTGATAGAAGCTTATGGCAAAACAGTTGAAGCAGCAATTGAAATAGCATCACTCAAAAAACAAATAAAACTTAGTTCTTATCAAATATCTTGCGGATATGATCTTGCTGAACAATTGAAATATAAAATTGAGCAATTGAACGGTGAAGTAAATAACGTGGATTATACGGCAAATGTTACTATTAAAATTTCAATTGAAGAACATCTTAAAGATGATCTGGAAAAATATCTGATTGAACTGGAAAAAGCCGGAAAGTTGAAAATAATAAAGTAGGTGAATTCTTCGAATTGACCATATGAAATCTTTTTGTACGATTAAGGGTAATCGTCCCTACAAGTATATTCTTCTTTAAACCCCTCTTTTATTTATATCCCAGATAATTTTATGTAGTTGTAATTGCATTCGCACCGGAAGCTTATCATCAATTATCCATTTTGCCAGATCTTGTGGATCAAGCTTATCGG
>JAQICU010000231.1 GCA_027858325.1 Candidatus Cloacimonadota bacterium | reverse complement strand
GGGCAATAAAGTATACAATTATCTATTGAAGATCCTTCGCAACAAAGAGGATGCTGAAGATATCCTTCAGGAAACATTTATAGCCTTCCATAAAAAGATGAGACTTGTAAATGAATCTTCATATAAAAGTTATTTATTCAGAACTGCTTATCACAAAGCACTTAATCATATTAAAAAAAGAAATGCAAAAAATAAACTGGTTACAAATTATCATGAGATGGATCATTTTAGTGAAGAACCTATTGAGAATAATGAGCAACAAAAAGAACTTGTGAAAAATGCACTTTCCCAACTTAAACCGGAAGAAGCAATTTTAATTGAATTACAGTTTTATCAGAAAATGAATTATAAACAAATAGCGGAAACACTGGAAACGACACAATCTGCAGTTGATTCCAATCTGGTACGTGCGAAGAAAAAATTAATAAAAATAATCAACGAACAAAAGAAAATGCAGGAAAAGAGACAAAACATTGTCTAAAGGAACAGAGGTGAGGAAAAAATGAAGCAAAAAAATGAATGTAGCTTTGAGAAAAAATTGAATGCCTATATTGCCGGCGAACTAAGTGAGATGGAACACAATAAAGTTCGGATGCATATTAGCAGCTGTCACCTCTGTCAGAACGAGATTAGAACATTACAGCAAGTTGACAATTTCCTTTTTCAATATACTGAGAAAGAAGTTCCTGCAGGACTCAATGAGAAAATATTAAATTCTGTACCTAAAACCAGCACAAATCCATTCATGAGAAAAGTGATCAGTTTTTCCATAGCTGCATCTGTTCTGATATCTTTCATGGCTGGCATTATGCTTAGTAGCGGACTTTATGCAGACAGTTCAGATTCTAATATTACTATCGGTGAAGATTCTTTATTCAGTTATTATGAAGGAGATTATGATGTCTAAAAAAACTATACTTATTTTACTTATTATCTCGTTAGCATTTAATTTTGCTTTCTTTGGAACGTTTCTTTACCATCGTGTAAATTTCCGACCTGGTATGCCCGGAGCAATTCATGGAAGACCAAAATTACCAATACACTGCCGTGAAGATTTCCGTGAGCTTAGAGAAGAGATGGGTGAAAAACATCGTGATTATTTTATCGCTAGAAGACAATTCATTCTGTCTCTGCTTGAAGAAGATATTAACGAAGAGCAAGTATTAAAAAGACTGGAAAATGCGATCGAAAAACAAACGATCAAGGAAAAAGAGATCGGTCTTTCTTTTCTTAAGCTTAGGAAAGAGATGACAACTGAGGAAGCTAGAATGTTTTTCCGTCAAGATCTTAAAGTTGAAGAGGGTTTACGAGAAGCAGGGCGAGGAAGGAAAAAATGAAGAAAACACTTATTGCTCTGCTCTTAACTATTATTCTCTTTAGCGGTTGTGCTAGAAAAACAGTGTATATTAAAATTGCACCCCCAAAGAAGAAGACGGAGATCAGAACTGAAAGCCCGGGAATAAGATATATCTGGGTAGAAGGATATTGGAAATGGAATCGCAACAAAAAAAGCTACAAGTGGATTCCCGGACGTTGGATCAAGAAAAAAAGTGGAAAGATCCGGATCCATGGCGGTTGGGACCGAACACGACGTGGCTGGATATGGGTAGAAGGCTACTGGAAATAATTAGGTTTGTATAAGCTTACAAAAAAAAGGAGATAAAAATGAAAAAATTAGTATTTGTAGTAATCGGAGTGATAGCTGTAATTGGTTTGTTAACAGCTTTCGATGGAGATGGTAGAGGATTTAAGGATTGTGATCAACATCAGATGAAAGGTAGAATGAACAAAGATGGCGATCATCCTAAAATGATGCAAGGAATGCATGACGGATATCAAATGATGTGTGAAGAACTTGATCTTACAGATGAACAGAAAGAACAAATGGAAGATCTTCGCATTAAAGGTAAAAAAAGTATGATAGCTGCTGGAGCTGAGCTTGAATTATTAGGGATCGACAAAAGAGACGTAATGAAAGATAAGGATTTCAAGCAGGCAAAAGCCATTACCAAAGAGATGTTTAAACTTAAACAACAGATTGCGATAAATAGAATTGAACACCATGAACAAAGATGGAACATCTTAACACCTGAGCAAAAAGAGAAAGCGGAAGAATTGATGGGAGAACATCATTCTCCAAATCTTAATAAGATGAAGAGAAAGTAATTAGAATGAAATAGAAAAGCCATCCGGCGTTTACCGGATGGCTTTTTTTTATAACATCCAAACTTAACCCCGTTTCATAGTCCCAGCTATGAAATGTAAAACTTGTGCAGCTCCCGCTGCAAAGATAAATTACTCGTCACATAGTAGGAGCTATGTGACGAGTAATTTCAATTTTCTGCCACTACTTCCACTTTCATCCGATCCGTATCTTCAAAATAAACAGCGTAAACATTTTCTCCACCGGCAAAAGGATGTCTGTCTTCATAGAGGATATTTATCTGTCTGGCTCTCAGTTTTATAGTTAGTTCGTCGATGAATTCGCTTGATGAACCGTGAAATGCGAGATGGTTCAAACCAGAACGACAGCGATGATATTTTATATTCCTGAAACGCTCTTCAGTCTGTACGAAAACTATGTAAGTTTCTGCCAATTTGAAACTGAAACCTTCTTCCCATTTCTGAAATTCTTTGTAACCCAGTTCTTGTAAAAACCAACTCCAAAATCCTTTGGTTTTCTCCAGATCATCCACGTAAATTTCGATGTGATGAAGTTTGCCAAAACTCATTTTTTCACTCCGTTTTGCCTATCCATATTTCTGAGACCCATGGCTGTGAATCTGTGCAATCCCAACTTTTCATAGAATTTTACTATCTTATCATCGCATACCAGATCGATCATGTAAAAGCCGTACAGTTCTTTTAGCATCAATTCCATCAGCTTACGACCAATACCTTTTCCTTGATATTCCGGCAGAACTTCCAGAAGCGGAATATATGCTGAATGAATTCCATCAGAAATTGCGTTGATAAATCCCACAACTTCCGCACCATCTAAAGCAAGAAAATATTTATAACTGTTCTGTAAGATTTCCAGATGCTTTTGTGCAGATGGTGGATTTGGCCAACCAAAGAAAAAGCCGGTTAACTGTTCGGATTTCAGATCAGCGGTTTCATTTGTGTATTTTATCATCTCTCAATCCTCTACTGTTATACAGCAGGAGCTATATGACAAGTTCCACGTATCAATTATTAAAAACTTTTGTATCCTTCGTGTCTTAGAGTCTTCGTGGCTGCTTACCCTTTCAATAAATCTTTAACTTCTTTCAATTCATTGATTATATGTTTCTTCGCTTCTTTTTTATCTACTGAAAAATCCAGGTCGATCTGCTCTTTATGAAGCTGATCTTCTTTCAATTTCTTTTTTGCACCTTCTATTGTAAATCCTTGAGTATGGAGCATGTATTTGATCTTCTTTAGAATATCAATATCATCAGGACTGTAACGTCTGTTACGCCCGAATTTCTTCTTAGGGTGAACCTGTGGAAATTCAGTTTCCCAATAACGCAAAACATGCGCTTTCAGATCAAGTAGATTACCCACTTCCCCGATCGTATAATAATATTTTTTCATTTTTTACTTTTTTTGCAACTTCCTCTTTCTGTTTATCAAGCAATATATCACAGAATAAAAAAGAATTATTCCTGCACCGATCACAAAGACAAAGGGAAACCAGAAGAAATATTTTGTAAAGTAAGAATTATTTTCATAGATATAAAGAGAGTTGTTGAATGTTATTTTTTCAAAAAGTTTTGTTTGTTTTAAAAACTCTCCGGTTGGAGAAACAACAAGTGAATATCCGGTATTTGCGGCACGATAGATCTGCTTTCGTGTCTCAACTGCCCTGAACTTGGTCATCACAGCATGTTGGTACGTTCCGGCAGAACGGTGGAACCAGGCATCATTAGTAATATTAACGATAAAATCAATATCACTTTTTGCCATCTCTGTTGTAAGAGCAGGAAACGCAATTTCAAAACAGATCAGCGGAGAAAACTTATAACCGTTAACAAAGTAATATTCCAATTTTTCTCCATATTCCCAGTTAGCCTGACCCAGATGAACGTTCCACAAAAATGGGAAGTATTTAAGGAATGGAATCCGCTCCCCAAAAGGAACCAGAATATTTTTGTAATATGGAGTATAGATTTTTCTATTCTTATCGATCAGGGTTGCAGAATTATAAAACTTGTATTCATTAGGATAAGATTTTCCTACATATTTGTAGTGTGGGAATCCGGTAAAGATGTCTGTATCAAGTTCTTCAGCCAGGTCCAAGATCCATTTTCTATATTCCATCTGCCTTAATAAGTAAACCGGAGTGGATGATTCCGGCCAAATGATAAGATCGGTTTTTCCTTTTGCTTGATGGCTGAATTCTTCATACAACGCAAATGTTGAATCTCGATAAAGTTCTTCCCATTTTTTATCCTGTGGAATACTCACTTGAACGATAGAAGTATTTAAATCAGTTTTTATTAGCTTTATCGTTTTCAGCCGAATAATTCCAAAAGCAGACCACACGATAATGATTGTAGAGATAA
>JAQICU010000049.1 GCA_027858325.1 Candidatus Cloacimonadota bacterium | reverse complement strand
ATTTCACAAATTGTAAATGAAAATGAAAATCAAGTTCTTAAAAATTCAAGACAAACATTACTACCAAAGAACTGGAGTAAGCAATTGACTATTTCAGAACCTGAGATTGGTTTAAAAGTAATACTAAATATCAACGAATTATGGGAAAAGTATGTGGCTAAAATTGATGCCTATTTAATTAATGGAACTTATGCATTTGAGAATGATAAATTTATTGGAAGTGTAACAACTCCAATTATTAATTTAAAATCTCCAGAACCGGGTCCTGGATGGGAAAAAATTGATGATGAACCAGGTTCTGTAAAAAATTCAATTTCTATTATTCAGAGAAGTGCTGATATTAAAGAAACTGTTTTAGATTTATTTGGGGATAGAGAATTGATTTAATTAAAAAGTATATCTCGGATAGTAAATAATTTTAAACCCGGAGGAATTATCAAGCAAAAAGTAAGAAAAAAACATCAAAACAGTAAACTCTGTTTTGTCTGCGGATTAAAGAATGATTTCGGTATTCAGACTGAATTCTTTGAAACTGAGAACAATGAGTTGATCGCCATTTTCACACCCGGTGAAAAACATCAGAGTTATCCCGGCAGACTACATGGTGGTATTTCCAGCGCAATTCTGGATGAAACTATCGGTCGTGCAATCATGATAGAAAATGAAAACATCTGGGGTGTAACAATAGAATTGAATGTTAAATTCAAGCGTCCTGTTCCATATGATGTTGAACTGAGAGTAATAGGCAGGATCACCGAGCAGAATAAACGTTTCTTCTTTGGAACCGGTGAACTGCTTTTACCGGATGGTTCAGTGGCTGTAACAGCTAGCGGAAAATACATTAAACTCCCATTAGATAAAATCGCAGATTTCGATCATGAAGAGCAGGAATGGAAAGTTGTTCCCAGAAAAGATGACCCTAAAGAAATTGAAATTTAGAGTGTAAATAAATGGCAGAAAAGAATAAGCAATATCTCACAGAAGAATTCATCGCCAAGATCGATAAATTTAATCTCCGTGCACGCTTAATAGTAGAAGGTTTTATTACCGGACTGCATAAATCTCCCTATCACGGATTCAGTATAGAATTTTCCGATCACCGGCAATACAATCCGGGAGATCCGATAAAAAATGTGGACTGGAAAATATACGGCAAAACCAACCGTTATTACATCAAACGTTACGAAGAGGAAACCAACCTTAAGTGTTACATTATTGTCGATCACAGTGCCTCTATGGGATTCTCCTCGGCAAATTCTTCCAAGTTGGAATACACTAAAGCTCTGGCATCAGCTCTTTCCTATTTAATGATCTCGCAACAGGATGCTGTGGGATTATTAACTTTCACAGATAAAATTACAAACCTCATCCCACCTCGTTCGATGAGATCATATTTGAATATCATCTTTAAGGAACTTCATAATTTGAAAGCAGAAGATAAAACCAGCACGGTAAGTGTTCTGCATTCTCTGGCAGATAGAGTTAAAAAACGCGGACTTATAATTCTTATTTCTGATATGATAGACGATCCGGTCAAGATCATGCAGGGTCTTATGCACTTTCGTCACCAAAAGCATGAAGTTATTTTGTTCCATATTCAAGATAAGCAGGAAACTGATTTTGATTATAAACGCGATACTGAATTTATTGATTCTGAAACTAATGAGAAGATCACCGTTTCTCCCTGGCAGATCAGGAGAGATTATTTGCAGACATACGAGAAAAATGTTCGGTTCTTAAAAGATAAATGCCATGAATCTCGAATTGAATATAATGCCATAACAACCGACACACCATTTGAAGATAATCTGCTTAAGTATCTTATTAAACGCTCGAAGATGATGTAAATTATTTTTACCCCTTGTTGATAAGTTGAACTTATCAACACAATTAATTTAGTAAGTTTAACTTGCGAAAGTATAAAAAAAGTGCCCCGATATTCAGGGCGTTTTGTATTTCACAAACAAGAGAGAATATGTCGTTTTGCTTCGCAAAGCCAACTTCTTGTTCAAAGTCAATTAAAAGATATATTTTAATTTGATAATTTTAGATCTTTTTTAGACAAATAGACGTGATTTCTATGTTGTTTTCCCTATTCTCAAGGATAAAACCCCTGTAAGGAAAATCGGAATATTTGATTTCGAAACATCCATCTCGCTCTCTCATACTCCCTGTCAAAACTTTCTTTTGTCTTCGGTTTTTATAAACCTGTTCACTAATTTTCAGATTCGATCTCCATTGATTCCAAAAAATATTTAAGAGCAAGTGTATGTTCGTTCATATCTCCATACACTATTCCGATATTATTTAAACCTTCTATTATATCTTCTTTACGACCTATCTTGCGACGTATCTTCAACGACCTTTCTAAATATTCAAGGGCTTTTTCATATTCGTTCATGTAGTAATAGCCAATACCAATATTACTTATGGCTTTTGCCTCTGCAGGTTTGTAATTCAATTCAGAAGCAAGTTTTTGCGTTTCCTTTCCAATTTTAAGAGTCTGCGACGGATCAACTCCCCAATATGCTTTGGAAAGAAGATTCACGGCATCAATTTTTTCTCTGCCTGTTGCCTTTTCTACTTTTGCTTTCAGGCTGTCTATCTCTGCAGTTTGAGCGAAAACTGATAAAAATATCACTATCATTAACAATAGCAAAAATATCCTGATCTTCACGAATTGAACCTCTTTAGGAATCTTGCTAAAATCGATGTCCGTTTAGATAGAAATCCACTGATAACTTTTGCAACTTCCCTCACCTGTAAATAACCATAAACCTTGTGTGGATTTTTTTGTCCATTATATTCATAAGTATTATTAATAATAATATCTATAGGTTTGATATTAAAACTATTGGGTAAATAGTCATCTGCGAGAGTACAATCTAGAGTAATTTTGTCATCCAGATCGGAGAAATTATACCAGGCAGAAGTTATATTTTCCGGAGTTGGAGGTTTAGCCTCAGGATTTATTTCTATGTTCTTATCTATTAAGATTTTTTTTATAATCAGTGGAAAACCAAGTGGTGAACCGATAGTAATGAAGGTATCTATTTTCAATTCGGTAACATCTTGAATTAAAGTATCATAGACAATGATCGAGCCCATAGAGTGCCCTATGAGCATTATCCGGTTGTGTTTGTGTTTTTGCAGAATTTCTATTAACCTATTCCTGAATGCATGTTTGGCAATTTGCTTTTTATCAATTTTACAATAACCATGATAATAAGCATCAAGATCCTGAAACATCCGCCTGATAGTTGAATCAATTATCTTTTCGATTCCACTGATCTCCCCTTCACGCAGGATTATTTTATCCAATCCATCTTCAATTGTATTGAGGATCTTCTTTTTAATTTTCGACTCTTTCTCAAGTGATCCAGATTTTCTAATTGGAATATTTGGATGTTCGATAAAAAGAGGATCTTTAGGATCTGTCACTTCCGGATCGAGTGGTTTGAGATATTCAAGATCTGCCCAATATACAAGTTCAAATTCGAAATCAGCATTATGATTACCGATATTACTTAGTCCGTCAAGAATAGCTGTCTTCCACCATTTTTCCAAAAGCGCTTTGGGCGGTTTGTTCTTTAGTCCATGTATACCAATTATCACATTTTTCATTTATTAATAATAACCTGTATTATATTAACCGTTTTCCCGAGCTGTTTTGCATAATTCATTGTGTACTTTGTCCCTTCACATTCACCATCCCAAAAAGCAATTAACTCATCACATTCTTCTGCGATCAATTTATCACGAATGTGCTTTGCCTTGTCACCAAATTTTTTATAGTCGGATGGAAATTCCAGGAATTTTATTTGGTTTTGAATCGCATATTTCTTAGCAAGTGTATCGG
>JAQICU010000030.1 GCA_027858325.1 Candidatus Cloacimonadota bacterium | reverse complement strand
GGATTTCTCACTTATTCAAAAGCTGGTAAGTTGGGGGAAAAACTTAAAAATGAATCTCATCTTGTAGCAGATTACTGGATCGAAAAAGTAAAACTATAATTTTTCATTACACAGCTCCCGCTGTGTAATGAGGGTTACACTAACATTTTAACTCGTCGTACTTCACATGTTATATACATAGATTCTCGTTTGATGGGAATGACAGACAGAGCTACTTTATATTTCTTCTAATCCGTGATCATCCGTGTCAATCCGCTTGTCCGACGTAGCTTCAGCGAAGTCGGACGAGCTATACTTTCTCAAGTTCAAGCAATGTTCTCTTGATCTTAATTCCACCACCATAACCGCCAAGATCTCCATTTTTACGAATGACACGATGGCAAGGAATAATGATCGGGATTGGATTCTTTCCGTTGGCATTTCCTACTGCACGAGATTTGTTTTTATCTCCAACTCTTTTCGCTAATTCCTGATATGATATTGTGTCTCCATAGGGTATTTTTTTTAGTTCATTCCATACAGATATTTGAAATTTCGTTCCGATTGGTTTAAGTGGAATATCAAATGTTTTTCTTTCTTTGGCAAAATATTGTTTGAGTTGCTTCTCAGTTTCAACGAGAATCGGAATTTCAGAATTTGTATTATTCTTATCATTACCAAACCTGATCTCAAGCAGAGAATTTCCATCGGAAACCAGCAGCAAGTCCCCAGTACGGGTCCGCACATTTCTGTAACATAATTTAGGTTCTAACATATTATATTCCTTATTCTTCTTCACACAGCGGGAGCTGTATGACCAGATATGAAATCGAGTCGTACGGAATTATGACAACGACTCGATCTTAAAATAATACTTTCAACTCGTCGTGCCTTACGAGTCGAAATTATTTTCTGGAGCGGATTACGGGTCTCGAACCCGCGACCTTCAGCTTGGGAAGCTGACGCTCTACCAACTGAGCTAAATCCGCTCAAATAAATTATTATAATCTACAGATGCGATGTGAATTGAAGTCGGATTTTTTGCAAGTATTTTAATATTTCTTTAGTTCCGGTTTGATTAAACTAAGTGTTGAGTTTAAAGCTTTTATCAATTTATTCAATTTATCATCATAGATCTCACCAGTCCATTCATCCATCCAGATCTTCTTGAATTCTACTGCAATACAACAAGCAGAATCAGGGAAGTTAGTATGGATCCAACGCGAGAAATGACCACCTGGGAATTTCACATCAATTCTTACATCCAGAGATCTTCCAAAATAGTCGAAAGAAGTAAGCTTGTTTTGTATTTTATCTACTAAAGGAAACCACTTTTTTGGCATATTGTTGGTTCCAATAATGATCTCAGGATTTAACTTTGGATCATCAAAATCTGCTTTCGAACCTTTTCTGTGATGATTGTAAGAATGAATATCAAAAACGAAAAATCTGCCAAATTTCTTTACCAATTGTGCAAAATGACTTTTAGCAGAAGTGTAAAATTCTTGATACTTGTTAATACTTTGTGAAATTACCAGATCAGACGGAGTTTCTTTACGAGTTTTTAATCCCCAGGCATCTTCAGGATTTTTATAAATGCATTTTTCTACAGAATGGTTCAAGTCAACTTCAAAGCGGCTGGTTTTACCAATTATGGTATTGGAAGAAACTCTCGTAAATAGTTCTGTATAGGGGTCTTCTTCCATCAAACGTATATTTTCGGTGACAGCCAGGTTCTGCAGCACTTCCGGTGATACATCATGACCATTATGAATTGCAGTACAAACTATAGGTGAATCATATTTGAAATTGAATTCAGCTAATTGTTTCATGTTATCACTCTCTTTAATAGCTCCCCTTGGGAAGGGGAGATGCCGTAGGTAGAGGGGTTTTATAATCCTGAAAAGATTTCATGAGTTTAAGAAGACAATTCGTATTTAGAATAATCAAACAAACCCCCTTTTATTCCCCCTTAGAAGGGGGACTTTTCGTCTGCTTAAATTCCACCAATCTTTTTAAAACTCATAACTTACAACTCACAACTCAAAACTCAACACTATTTTTAATCAACCATTAATTCAACATTTTCATTAGGTTCGGAAATGATAACAGCTTGATCTTTGAAATATTTATTGGCAACAGCTTTGATCTGAGCAGGAGTTATCTTCCTGTAAATTTCAGAAACTCGGTCAATATAATCATAACCCAATCCCAGTGCTTCAAAATAGGTGATGTAATAGGGAAGAGAATTCTCATTCAGCATAGCTTTAAGCATTTTTTCATTTTCATCAATTGCGCTGTTAAGCTCATCTAGCGGAACATCTTCCGTCATCAGTTTTTCCAGTTCATGCACCATTACATCTATCAGTTCATGTTTCTTATCAATTGAGGTCTGACTATTCAATTTGAAATAACCAAAATTTTCGGAAGAGTGAAATTGCGGGAAGGCATAATAAGCAAGATTGTTAGTTCCGCGTACAGCCTGATGAAGTCTGCCGCGCGCACCGCTAAGGATCTGACTTATCAATCTCATCACTATATAATCTTCTGCAGCAAGAGGTGGGGCAGGACAGTAAATATCAAGATTTACCTGCTCGAATTCATATTTATTTAGATAAGTTCCATTTTCGTTAGGAATTTTAGTAAAATGCTTTTCTGGCTTAATTTTATTACCCGGTATGTTTGTCTTGATGTCTTTTGCAATTTCTACAGCTTCTTCTTTAGTAACATCACCAAATAGAGTTACAATCAGTTCATCCGGGTTAAAATATGTTTTATGCAATTCCTGAAGATCTTTTCTGGTTAATGCAAGAATAATATCTTTTTTAGCTTCACTGGAAAGTCCGGCACGAGAATCGGTAAATAGTATTGAATTAATATAATCTTCATGTGCAGTAGAAGCACGGCTTTTAGAACGTTTATAATTTGCAACGACTTCTTCTTTTGCCAGAGTGACCTCTTTCTCTTCAAAACTTGGATTCTTAAAGGCATCGAGTAATATCTCTTCTAATTTTGGATAATCAGCTTTCAGGCATTTGAACTCGATATTAATTCCATTTGTTGAACAGTCGGTACTAAAGGAAACCGCATGATCTTCTTTCCATTCCGATATCTCTAGTGAATTAAATTTTTTGGAACCGCGGAACAGCAAATTGGTCATAAAAGAAAGGGCGCCGGCATTTTCTTTAGTTTCATAATCTGTTGTAACCGGAAGATGAATAATCGCCTTGATCAGTGGTTTTTCAGTATTCATTTTATGAAGAAGGATCAGGTTGTCATTAATTTGAACTTTCTCGATCTCCGTTTTTTCGATGGCAGCGATATCCTTACTTTCCAATAATGCTTTATCACCTTTTGGCACAGCTTTAAAGATAACCCTGTTTCTCGGAACTAAATGCTTCCTTAGTTGGAAAGCAAGATCTTCAGCCGTTAAGGATTCTAATATCCCGATCCGAGTTGGGTAATAATCCGGTACATTATAAGTCATCATTGTCCAGCCGATACTATTAGCATCAGATGATACACCGGGTGTACGCAATAATTTGTTAGCTTTCATCCTATTTATATAATTCTGCAGATCCTCTTCAGTGATGCCACTCTGACTGTATTTGGCAATCTCTTCATCAATAATTGAAATGATCAGATCAATATCCTCAGATTTCTTCGGTTCAAACCGGATGGTGATCTCACCCTCCGGAGAGTTGGGAGCACCATATGCATACGCATAGAATCCTCTGCTGTTCACCAACTGTAATTCCTCAACCAGTTTATAGCGGATAGGTGACTGTCTTTTGGAAAAAAGTACACTAAGGGCTGTATTAAGTGCACTTGCATCCATATAATCTGCTGCCGAGAGAATTGTAGAAATGTATACAGATGGTGATTCAATGCCAAACTCTTCAATATATTCAATCGAGCCTTCCCGCTGATGCTGAGCCGGCAAGTATACAGGTTCCAACTGTCTTCTGGGGAAATCCTTAAAAGACTCAACGATCTCTTCCAGCATTTTTTCAGCTTCAAAATTCCCAACTGCCACAAAGATCATATTATTGGGAGCGTATCTGGCTTTATAATAATCCTGCAGTTCATCCCTGCTGATAGTTTTATATAGATCTGTATAACCAATTACCGGAAAACGTTTATTGGAGTTAGGATAGACAAGTTCACTATGTCTTTGATAAACTTTAGACTGCGGGGGAGTAGAGCGCATTACGATCTCTTTAAGAATAACTTCACGTTCCCGGGCAACTTCAAAAGAATCACAAATACTAAATTGCAATTGCTCGGATAGATTCTGCAGAGCCATATCTTTGTAAGGTTTATCTACAGTTATGTGAAATGCGGTTACAGCCGAACTCGTGTAGGCATTCACCAGTGCACCCATCTCTCTACCCATGGCATTATATTCGTCTTCTGTATGGAACTCGGTTGTTCCACTGGAAACAATATGCTCTAAAAAGTGGGAAATTCCTGCACCCAGGTATTGGCCTTCATTCACAGAACCGGTTTTCACAAAGCAATAAAAACCAACCGATTCATTTAACGTGTTCTCCTTTACAACGATCTGCATACCATTTTTCAGTGTTGTTTGCATCACTTCATTAGCAAAAACAGCAGTAATTGCAATTACCATGATAAGTAAAATTATAATCTTTTTCAAAATCCCTCCGGAACTCTTTTTAATTTCTTAACTTTTACAATTGCATTTTTTGTTCCCAACTTTAATTGTAAACATAATTTAGTAAAAAACAAAACATTTGACAGCCAATTGAAAAAAATACATGTAACAAATATTAAAAATAAATTAACTAAGGAGTGGAATTTTGAAAAAAACATTTTTAACTATTTTAGGTTTATTATTTGTAATGACCATCTGGGCTCAGGAAAACAAGGTGGACAAGTTAGAAGTCACAATAAAGACTTTGATTGGTCAGGGATTCATCGCTTTCAATGATGTTGAGGAATCTTTAAATCCCATTGGTATTAATCTTGAAATTAGCCCGGGTTATAGAATTATTTCCACACCCAGCATGGATTTCGGTATTGTTTATGGATTTGTCATGATGGCTGGTGAGGCATCATTCAGTGAGGCGCGACCTCAGCAGGGATTTGCGGATCTTGTATATAACTGGGAAGTTTCTACTATTACCGTAGGTACTTTAGCCAAAGCCAGGTATAGCTTCAATTTTAACATCAATCCGCTTCAAGTTAACCTGCATAATAGTATAGGATTAGGTTTTACATTTACTAATTTGGACGCTGATGGAGTATATGCAGAAGATAACAATATTATAGAAGACTATGGTGAAACTGAAGCCAATTGGACACCCATGGTTGATGGAGGTCTGCGATTTACTTTTCCAGTAGGAGAAAATAGCCGCTTGGGGTTGATCACCGATGTTTTGCTGGCTCCTTTTGTTGCAGGTGATTATGAGAATATCATTACATTTGGTGTTGGATTGAATTTTCAATTAAACTATTAATTCAGAATTACATCACTATTTTCAATTAGGAGAAAGGGATAAGGATTTTTCCTAGGAAACTATAAATTTCAGGATTTTGTTATTTTGATTGGGTAAAATGAGTTTCGAAAGCTCATTAAAGTATAACCACTCTGCAATCCTGAGTCTGGTAATATTACAATAAAACATTTGACATAAACAATTGTAATAATTTAAATAACAACAAATTAAAAAAAATATTTATTTTTTATAGGAGGACGTATGAAGAAAACAGTTTTATTTATTTTTGGTTTTTTGTTTTTAGTGAGTTTTGTTTGGGGA
>JAQICU010000392.1 GCA_027858325.1 Candidatus Cloacimonadota bacterium | reverse complement strand
TCATCAACCCTATTTAGATAATTTTTTAAAAGCTTAGCTTTAGTAGAGATAAGTTTATAATTACTTGGATCCAATTTGATTCTTTCATTCTGAACTTTAAGTGCCTCCTCATACTCTTTTCCTTGATAATAACCTTGAAAAGCATATAAAAGCCATCTTGAAATTTTCTCGTTATCAAGTGGGATACCATCTGCTTTTACAGCTTCTTCAAGTTTGGCAATCGCAGCTTCAAAAGTCTGTGCCGATGCTACGAATTTTTTATCATTATATAATGTTTCAGCTTCAACACCTATTTCATTAGCGATTCTTTCGAGAGATTTTTGGGCAAACAAACTTGATAAAGTTATTGTTAGTAATATTGCTATTATTAAGAATTTTTTATACATTTTTTTCCTCCATTATTTTAAACTTCGACATTTTTTTTGGATAATTATTAATGTCAACAATTCTATTTAGTTAACTAATCCAATATTAACTTCTTGGATGGTAAAGTCGATGTTCCTGCATAATAAATGTGTTATCAATATTAATGTAAATCTGCGTTGTATTTATACTTGAGTGACCCAATAGCATTTGTACGACACGTAGATTCGCACCTGCTTCCAAAAGATGAGTAGCAAAAGAATGGCGAAAAGTATGGGGAGACACATGTTTACTTAAACCTGCATCAGTAGTAAGTTTATCTATTACTTTCCAAACACCCATTCTGCTAAGTTTATTTCCAAACCTATTGAGAAAAAGTATGTCAGTACTTTTGTCTTTCTTTAATAATGAACGTGTGGAGTTAAAATATTCTTTAAGAAAATTCAATGATACTTGTGCAATCGGAATAACTCTTTGCTTACCACCTTTTCCTAAAACACGTACAACTTTATCATCCCAATATACATCGTGCATTGATAAGTTAATAAGTTCTGAAATTCTGATACCTGTTGCATACATTAATTCTAACATTGCTTTATTCCGCAAATCAGTTGGTTTTTTAGCAGGAATACTATCTAGAAGCTTCAGCATTTGCTTAACACTAAGTACATCGGGTAATCTTTGAGTAGGTTTGATACTTGGGATATCATCAACATCAGATGAGATTTCAATATCTTCTTCGATCAGAAACTTCAGAAATGACCTTATCGAACTTCGCTTCCTGGCAATTGTTGAGTTTGTTAGACCAAATCCTTGAAGGGTAACAAAAAAATCAATTATATCTTTATTTGTAATTTTTTCAATATCTTTCTCTACCTGAGTAAACAGATTACAAATATCATTTTCATAGCTCTCTATGCTATTTTCAGAGAGACCTTTTTCAACCTTAAGATGATATTGATAGTTTTGCAGCAGAGCACGATTATGTTTAGAAAGCTTATCTATCATTTTCTTTCCTCCCTTTCCTCACGGGAGAATTGGGGTGAGGTAATTCACTTATCTTCATCCTCAATAATAGGATCATCTTTTAATTTTACTTCCTTCTCGGGGTCCAACCCTGTGTCTTGTTTGAACTTCTTCTGCTTTCTGCTTTTTCTAAATTCGTATAATAAATAAAGCACTAATGGAATTGAAACATACCAAAATCGAATTGCAAAATACATTATGAAATTAAAAAATCTGAAAACTAATATCAGAACATGAAATGGAATAATGTAATTTAGAAAATTCTTCATTAATTCCCCAGTATTCTTCTGAATTGCGGTGAGAAGATCGACTGTGGATTATTCTGCAGAAAATCTCTACTAAAGTTTCTCTTTGCTGTTTTATCATTTTCTATCTCAGCCAGTTTTAAAATTGCAAATTGCTTTAGATCCGGCTTGGAAAATTCATGAGAAAAGATCTCTGAAGCAAGCTCCACATTACCGGTTTGCATAGCCCATTCTCCTGCTAAAAATAATAAATCTTCAATCTTTGATCTTTCATAAATGGAACGTAGTATTTCAATTGCTTCTTGATTTTTGAATAATGATCTTTTCCTATAAGCTTTCAATAATCCTTCTCGATCTGCATCGTTTTGAACATAATTTGTGCTCTGGAAAAGCAGTAAAGCATCATTAGTCATAGCATCTTCTGGAATATTGATGAGAAGCTCACCCAGCAAACTATCAGATTCAGTATCATTGGTCATCATTGCGATCAAAAATGAATAATAATAACCTTTCTTAAAAGTATCAGAACCCGTATTTTCATTTTTTAATACATTCCTTAATTTCTCTTTTGCCAAATCACTCTCCCCATTCATGATCAATAGATGAATAATTTTGTACTCAATCTCACTTATTTCATTTTTATTAAATGTGAATTCTTTAGCTTCCTCAAGATATTTTATTA
>JAQICU010000389.1 GCA_027858325.1 Candidatus Cloacimonadota bacterium | reverse complement strand
TCCTAAGATATTCTTCACATATTTCATTTTCTCCGATGCGATCTCTCGTGCTTTTAGTGAGCCTTCATCCAAGATATTCTCAATGAAATCCTTATTCTCCATTAGTTCATTATATTTTTCCCGCATTGGAGAAACCATCACTTCCATAGCTTCAAATAAATCCTGTTTAGCTTGTCCCCAACCCATTCCACCTGCAAGATACTTTTCACGTAATTCATTCTGCTGCTGTTCTGTAGCAAATAATTTATAAAGAGTGAAAACACTGCATTTATCAGGATCCTTGGCCTCTTCAATAGTTTGAGAATTAGTCACAACTTTCATTACTAACTTTCTTAATCTCTTTGCTGGAAGAAATAATGGAATTGTATTGTTGTAGCTTTTACTCATTTTTCTTCCATCCAATCCAATAACAGTATGCGTAGATTCTCTTATTAATGGCTCTGGGATTGTAAGAACATTCTTATTGTAAATGTGATTAACACTCTGGGCGATATCAATTGTCATTTCCAGATGCTGAGCCTGATCTTTCCCAACCGGAACAACATCAGAATCGAAAAGTAAAATATCCGCTGCCATTAATACAGGATAAGTGAATAATCCCATATTCACACCATCATCAATATCTCTATTCATTTTGCTATTGCTTTGAACTATTGCCTTATATGCATGTGCCCTGTTCATAAGTCCCTTGGAAGTGAATGCCAGCAAAATTGTTGATAGATCAAAAGTCTGTGGTACTTGCGATTGCCGGTAAACTAAAGCTTTTTTAGGATCTAAACCACAAGCTAACCAGGTTGCAGCAACTTCATAGGTCATCTCATTTATTTTCTTTGGATCCTTTATTGAATTCAGTGCATGATAATCCGCTATAAAATATCTAGCGTCATATTCTTTTGTAAGTTCAATTGCCGGTTTTATAGCACCAAAATAATTTCCGATATGAGGAGTACCAGTCGGTTTTATTCCAGTTAGTGCAATTCCTTTTTTCATCTATCCTCCAATTTATTATACAATCTTTCCAATTAGGTCATATTCCCAGGCATCAATTATCTCAACTTCAATTATATCACCAATGCTGGCTTTGCCTTCCATGATGAAAACGACTCCATCTATTTCAGGGGAATCGAAATAACTTCTTCCTTCAAAAAGGAAACCTTCTTCAATACTTTTCTTATCAATGATAACTTTTATCTTTTTCCCTACTAATCCTGCAAGAAATTCTTCAGAAATATCCTGCTGGATCTGCATGATCTCATCTTTTCTTTGTTCTGCAACTTCTTCAGAGATTTGTGGTCCCAGATCATAAGCGGGTGTATCCTCTTCTCTGGAATAAGCAAAAGCACCCAGACGTTCAAATTTCATTTCCTTAATAAAATCTTTTAATTCTGTAAATTTTTCTTCCGTTTCACCAGGATACCCAGTGATTAGAGTTGTTCGTATAACAGCATCAGGTATCTTTACACGGATCTCCAGAATGATCTCTAATATTCTTTCTTTAGTAACTTTTCTATTCATACTTCCAAGAATTTCATTATTAATATGCTGAATGGGAATTTCGAAATACTTACAGACTTTAGGAAATTTGGCAATTACATCTATAATCTCAGAAGTAATGTGTGCAGGATGAAGATACAAAATCCTGATCCAATCCAGATCTTTTATATCATTAAGTTTTTGCAATAATTCAGGAAGCTTCTGTTCTCCATAGATATCCACTCCATACTGTGCTGTATCCTGAGCTGTTATTATGATCTCTCGAACACCTGCCGCAACCAAAGATTTGGTGCTATTAACTAATTTTTCAATTGGAACACTGTTTAATGCTCCTCTAATTGCTGGAATTGCACAATATGAACAATGGTTATTACAACCGTCACTTACACGCAGATAGGCAAAATGTGGAAGTGTGAGCAGTTTTCTATCTTCTTTAGTACTTGTCCCGAATACATTTTTAAAAGCGCTAAAATCTTTTAATTGAATAATTTCATCGATCTCAGGGAATGAGTTCTTGATATCCTCGAAATATCGTTTTACCAGACAACCTGTAACAATCAATTTCTTACATTTTCCAGATGCTTTATAAACTTCTGCTTCAAGAATTGTTGAAATTGATTCCTCTTTTGCATCAATTATAAAACCGCAAGTATTCACAATAATAACTTCTGCTTCCTGCAGATCTTCAGTTAATGCATATCCAGCTGATTCTGTGATATAAGCGAACACTTCACTATCAACCAGATTTTTTGAACATCCTAAACTTATTATTGCAAATTTTTTCATTTTATTCCTTAAAATCTAATCTGTCACACTGAGTAGGAGCCAGCTACGTATCGAAGTGCTAGTAGACTTCTTATTCTTTCACTATCCTTCGATATATCCGGTAACAGCCGGACACTCAGGATGACAACAACTATAAATTCAATGCACTATTTTAATTTATTTTCAAAAAGGATAATCATTAATATCACCTTTTTTGCTAAATTTTATGTCCTAATCCAACAAATGTGTTATCATACCGGAACGAAGTTTTGGTTCGAACCAGGTTGATTTTGGAGGCATCACTTCATCTGCATCAGCTATAGCCATCAGTTGTTCAATTGAGGTCGGGAACATACTGAAAGCAACTGCTTCACATTCATCTACACGTCTTGACAGTTCTTCCAAACCACGAATTCCACCTATAAAATCAATTCTATCATCTTTTCTTGGATCACCAACTCCTAATATTGGATTTAAAAGATTATCCTGCAGAATTGCAACATCCAAAGACTTCACCGGATCGTTACTATCAAATGTTCCTTCTTTGGCAGTGAGATCAAACCATCTGCCATCCAGATACATTCCAAAATTATGTAGTTTATTTGGATGATAACCTTCTGTTGTTGAATAAACTTTAACATCGAATTTCTCTGCAACTTTACCCAAAAAGTCTTCAACTGAATTTCCATGCATATCTTTTACAACCCTGTTATAATCCATAATATAAAGCTGATCATCAGGGAAGATAACAGAAAGAAAATAATTATATTCTTCCTCACCTGTATGATTTGGGTTAGCATCTCTGCGCATCTGCCCTACTTTTGTTCCGGATGCTGAACGGTGATGTCCATCTGCAACATAGAGAAAATCAATATCTGTGAATATATTGGTGATCTTCTCAATATCATTTTGTTGATCGATCTTCCAAAAAATATGTTTAATTCCGTCTTCAGTCTCTATATCATAAAGAGGGTTTTCTTTAATAATCTCTTCAACTATTTCATTGATATCTTTACGTGCACGATAAGTAAGAAAAACCGGACCAGTATTAGCATTTAATATGTCGACATGCTTAATTCTATCAGCTTCTTTTTCAGCTCTTGTATGCTCATGCTTCTTGATAATACCATTTTCGTAATCTTCTATGGAAGCCCCCGCAACCAACCCTATTTGATCAACTTTTCCCATGATCAGACGATAAAGATAAAAACAAGGTTTATCATCCTGAATAAGAACACCTTCATTTAACATTTTATACAGATTTTCTCTACCTTTCTGATAAACGTCTTCACTGTAAATGTCAGTATCTTCGGGAAGATCAACTTCCGGTTTCACCACATGAAGAAAGCTATTGGGTCTGCCTTTAACCTGCTCTCTTGCTTCTGTTGAATTCAAAACATCGTATGGAGGAGATGCAACATCTACAATTTTATCTGCTGCAGGCCTAACTCCATAAAAAGGTTTGATCTTTGCCATTATTGTTCTCCTTATTTTATAGTAACTCAACATTCCGA
>JAQICU010000305.1 GCA_027858325.1 Candidatus Cloacimonadota bacterium | reverse complement strand
GTGTGGGGATCTCATCTCTTTCCAACTTAATTTGATCGAGAATATCTGATGCATTGAGAAGTCCTGCTACGGTAATATTTTCACCAAATGCATTATTAAGAACTTCAATAGTTCTTGTTTTATGGGGATGTAACTTATTGATCTCATCTGAAATTCTTGAAATTGTTGAATAAGCTAATTTGCCAGTGATGAATACAATCTTTTCACTTCCTGCTTGAATATCAGAAATAAAATCGTGCTTGTTAATCTTCCAGTTTTCAAGAAGTAATCGAATCATTCCAATTCCATTCTCCAATTGAGGATAACCATCATAGAAATTTTCAGGAGGGATTTTCTCATTTGCTAATAAATAAATTTCATCAGAACAATAAGTTCGTGGAAATACTGAAGATAATTTTAAAATATGAGCAGCTTGCTTCGCTTTAACAGGGGATAATTGAGTTAATGAATTGCGGAATTTTGTTAATCCCACCGGTACGATCCCCACTGACAATGTATTTAATTCAGGTGATGTAAGATCAATTAAAGAGTTTTCAAGCTCTTTGCCGTCATTCCACTCAGGAATAACAACAATTTGAGTATGGAATTCAATTCCATTATTACTTAAGAACTGTAACTTTTCCCTGATGTTGAAATTATGTTTGTAGCGTAGCATTTTTCTATGAAGGACAGGATTTGTTGTGTGAACAGAGATATATAACGGATTTAATTTTTGTTCGATCATTCGGGAAAGATCTTTATCTGATAAATTTGTAAGTGTAATGAAATTTCCGAATACAAATGAAAAACGGAAATCGTCGTCTTTGATATAAAGCGATTTTCTTAAGTTATCTGGCATTTGATCAACAAAACAGAAAATACATTCATTAGCGCAGGTACGGCATTTATGCTCTTTGGGAATAATGCCTACGGGAGTTTCCCAATCATTGTGGATTTCTAATTTGCGTTCAAATCCTGAACTATCTAAATAGATTATTTCTAAAATCTCATCAGCAGTATAAAATTGTAGATCAAGAAAATCATTTATTTCATTCCCATTAATTGAAATTATTCTATTATGGATATTCAGTTTGGAATTATCAGCTAAACTCCCTTCGATGATTTCATTAGCTGTAATTGGCATAAATTAATCTGAACTTATCACAGCAGAAACAACTTTCATGGAAGGAATTTCTTTTAAAATAAGATTGATTGCTGATGTGATCGGAACTGCAAGGATCATGCCTATCGGACCCCAAATCCAGTACCAGAAGATCAATGAGATAAGAACAATGAGTGGTGATAATTTCAACCCCGTTCCCATAACTTTTGGCTCAATAATATTGCCCATGATCATTTGAGTTGAAATTAGAGAAACTGAGATCGCAATAAGCTGCCAACTAAAACCGTATTGAATAAAGCAGATCAGAATGGGGAAGGCCGAGGCAAATATTGATCCGATATTAGGAATATAATTTAGTATAAATATCAGTAACCCGGACATAACTACGAAATCAATACCGAATATAGCGATGAAGAACATACTGATTAACCCTGTTGCCAAACTGATAAAAGTTTTATTTACTACATAGGTTTTTATTTGCCTTTCGATATTCCTCAAAACATGACCAAAATGAGCCGCTCCGTCTGTAGAGACTACTTTTCCCACGCTCTCAAACATTCTTGATCTTTCCAATATTATAAAGATCATAAAGGCAACCGTGAGTAAAAGTTTAATGAAGAAATCAATAAAGTTACCCATAGTACCGGAAATGATCTTTGAAAGTGATAGTTTATCTGCCATTTGCAGCCAATTAACTTTATTTTGTAAATAGAATGTAACTTGTTCCATTGGGATATCTAATGTAGTAATCACACTGGTGATCATTGTCGTAAGCTGTTTCTCATATTTCGGGAAGTCCGTTACGAAAGAAGAAACACTTGTGTACACAATTGTTCCTAAAACTGTAAATAAGATTAGGATCATTATGACAATTACTAAAATGTTCACAATGATTGGAATCTTCTTGCTGTATAAAAAACGATTTAACGGTTGGAACATAAATGATAGGAAAATCGCGAATGTAAGAGGAATAAATATTGTTTTCAACTCTCGAAGAAAAATTACGATGATCGCAAGCGCAATAATTCCAAGGAAAAATTTTATTGTATTGGACTCTCTAGATCTATTGTCTCTATCCGTTTTTTCTTTCATTAAACTATCGGTAATTATTTTATTGATAGTATCCATTATTCTTTTAATCCTCTCAATAATTTCTCTTTTTCATTAATGCTTAATATAATAAGCTAAGTTCATCTGACAAGAACTTTCATATTTTTCTCTTCCTAAAAGAAAAAAATAAATATAATTTTTCATTAACTCCCCCCTAACATTAGTAAAGTTCTGGAATCCATAAAAAAATGACAAGAAAAATAGCACCCGACAGATGTCAGGTGCTATCAATACTGTGCGATCTAATTAGAACTTAAGTGTGAATGAGAGTCTGAGTTGCTTGTAGAAATCTGCATTGAAAAGATCATTTTCATCACCAATTCCACCTAAGAATCCCAGAAGATCTATCTGAAGATTATCTGTAGGTCGGAATCCCAAGCCATAATAGTAGTTTGTTGAACTATTAGTGCTTTTAGTTTGCTCACTCGTAGAATCGTAGGTGTAATCTTCAATGTCAACATAAAAAGTACTATCACCATATATTGTCTCTGTAGTAAATGGTGTTGCATCTTTGATTACTTTAGCATCGTTTGTAGTTGAACAAACTGATCTAAAAAAACTTCCAAAACGGAGATCCCATTTATTGTTATTGGTGAATTTGTATTCGATACCAACCGGTACAGAAAAGTTTGAATTGTATTGTTCATAAGTTCTGTCTGCAGTTATTGAGTATGATTCGGTTGTAATATAATCTGCAGCAGTAGCATATTCATCGAGGATCTCATAATCGTAGATATTCTCAATACTTTCTACAAAATCGGTTTCTCTATTCAAAATCTGATAATTATAATTTAAACCAATACCAAAATAGATTTTTTCATTTAAAGGATAATTCAACTTTCCCATAACTGAGAATTGAGTTGTTTTTTGAGTTCCATTATCTTGTATTAGTGCATTCTCAGTATCAATTTCAAGATAATCCGTAAGTAGAGTATCCAGTCCATCATAGTACTTTTCTGTATAAGTTTGTGTTACTTCATCCAGATCTGAGTAATCGTAAGAGCCCAACGTGATACCACCACCAATTTTCCAATAACCGTCATTCTTTCTTTGAGTAGCTTTTGCAAAAGTCTTTCTCATTGAAGTACCAAGGGTAAATGCGTTTCCGGGACGTTCCACAATGTTTTTACTAACATCCTCAACAATATTGAAATCCTCAAGATCTAGAATATCAGGATCGAAGTAATCTTCTCTATAATGATCATTAATTTGTTGGTCAGAAGAATAATTCTGGTTCATGAATATAAAATCACCACGTACTTCATATCCTCTGAAATCCGGTAAAAGTATAGAAGCTTGAAAATCTAAGAATGAATTCAGATAATGATCATTTGAGTTATCAAATTGATTTAGAGTATAATCATTATAATTTTCCTCAATAAGATGATGCGTGAAATTCATATCATAACTAATATCTTCATCAGATGAATAGGAGCTGTAATGAATTTTTGCACCCAAAACAAAATTGCCAGTATCGTATGTATTATTCAGTGTAAATTCAACCTGGTTTACCTCATCATAATCTGATCGCTCTTGAGATATTTGTTCTATGATATCATATAATCCATCTCCATTAATATCAAAATAACCGGTGAATTCATCACTCAATAAGCCATGCCCGAAAACATCATCAAATCCATTTAAATCAGAATCAATTTGAACTGGATTTGCAATTTTTGTCTTCTGGAACTCGAAAAAAATAGAATTCCATAAATTTCCCATAAACGGATTTTTAGTGGAATATCCTATCAAGAATGTGTCGCTACTGTTATTTGCAAGTATCTCTTCATTGGTATTTACAAGATTACTTAGATTTGTATATAATCTACTACCTTCCACGAATTTCAGTTCGATCGGGTCATTAACAAGATCCAGATCATCATCAATGATTGAGCCCAAAGCTATATTCCTAAAAGAAGATGATTGAGCATTTACCATACTGAACATTAAAGTTGTGAGTGCTATAATAACTAATATTTTTTTCATTTTAATTACTCCTTACCCATTAATTTACCCAGAAACTGAATTGACCCGTAAAACTATAGTCATTATCATCCCAATCGACTAAAGTATTAGATTCTTCATCCGTTACAATCCCTTCGATACCACCATCGCCAACTGAATCCCAGCAATAAACTGCATAATGTCCTTCCTCCAAACTCACAATTACTGTCTGATTTTCATTTGAATTGCTGAAAGTTTGATCGCTTGGGAAGTAATAGGATGCTGTTGGATAGTAATATAAATTCCATGATGCTTCAGCTGGCCAAATGTCAACTGTAACGCTGATAGTTATTGGAATTCCATAACCATAAAGGTATTCCAAATGATTTGATTGTTGAGTATAAGTTGGAGCAATCGTTTCCACATAATAAGTTATTAATGTGCTATCTTCAAATGCATAAGAATCGAAATACTCAAAATGTATGGAGTCAATTATCGCAATTTCTGTAAAAGCTCCGTCCGAGATCTTGCGGTAGATCTTGAATTGACTGTCTGGTGAAGTATTGTCCATCCATTCCACTTTAATGCTATCACCAAATAATTGGACCTCGGTAAGAACCGGAGCATGTCCATCAGGGTCATTCATCAATACCTGTTTGATCCCGACTGGATCCTTCTGTGAGCATGCCCAAAAACTTGAAAGTAAAATTACGAATAGAAATAAAATCCAAAATTTGTTTTTCATTCTTTCCCCCTTCTCTAAATAAATTTTGATTCATATTGTAACATAACGACTTATTAATAAAAAATGAATTAATTGTCAATAAGTTTGACTACAGTAAAATAATTTGCTGAGTTCATAAAGAAAAACAACAGCAGTCAATTGCAGATGTTTATTTAATTTTGTAATATGTCTATTTTATTTTGAGTTGATCTCTAAAACCCTTAATAGCTTATTAAGTAATTCAGGTTTTGCGACGAGATCAGAACTTTTTAGAAAATCTCTTCGTTGTTTGAATCGGCTTTTTAATAAATCTAGATAATTCTTTGGATTATGTCGTTTATTAGGATCATATTTATCATAATATCCAGGCAGTATCTTTTCTATAGTTTTTTTAGTGGGGATCATCGCACCTGGCAAGACTTCCCACTTTTTCCATTCAAGCTGATCTGTAAGTATTGCGGTTTGTAATGTAAGTGATGTATTTAGCTTTATATCTTCCAAGTCTGTATCGGATGATTTCCAAAATGAAGCAGAATTATAACAATAACATTCAGCTCCGCTGCTAATTACTTTATGGAAAGATTCAACATCTTTCCAAAGTTCATAAACACGGAATGGATTTGCAAATGGTTCAAAAACAAGTTTTTTGAGTTCTTCTTCGGTAACATTTTCGGCTCTATTTCTTTTTGTAACAAGGGCAGCACCCATTGCAACAGCAAGGTAATAGTCACTAAATTTCAAGATAGGTGGGAGTACAGTATCTTTCATGAGCCAAGCAAGAGCTTTTGGGAAGCTGCATTTATTAACCCATTTTCCAAGTAGATCTCTATCTAAAATCGCTCTACCGTTAGCTTGACGCAGGTCAAGACCAATTGGGTATAGTTTTCCTTTAACTTCCATCAAAGCATGATTCATTAAAGAAATGCAATATTCCCAATCAGGATGAGTAATAGGGCGACTGTCGGTTTTATCGAATAATGAAGGCTCCCATACGCGGCATACTTTATTTTTTGTGTCGATTTGGAAAGCGTCATCGTGAAGAACTACTTTGGAAAATCCTTCAGGCATTGTTCCTGCATTATCTGCAGAATTTGTATGAGATGATTTTCCTGTACCCGAAAGTCCGTAAAATGCAATAGATCTCTTACCTAATTTCTTGGAATCGTCATCTATACAAGTTGTAAAGTCGATCTCTTTTATACCACCATGGCAGGCAGCCATTCCAAGGCGCATACCGGAAGTCCAGGCAAGGGTGAGTGTTCCTTTTTTTCGCTCCCCAAAATAGCGCATTCCCAAATTGAAGATGACATTATGTTGTTCATCCACAAGTGCAAGTTGGGGAGAGCCGATATTGCAATAATACGGATCATCACAGGTCCAATCATTGAATGCAACAATGATGATATCCTGGATAGGGAGGTCTTTGCTGTTTTTATATTCTTCTTCTAACAGTTCAAATGGAGTAAAATTAGAAAGCCAATTGAAAACGTTCATGGCATCAGATCTGGTTGTAACAAAAGTTCCTTTTAGCATCAGATCATTATCTAATCCAATGATAGCTTCTGCTTTTATCAGATCATTCTGCTCAAGTTGATAAACAGCTTCGCGAATATCACCTTCGACTTTTGTCTTCTCATCTTCTTTAATTCGATTATAAAATACTCTGGCTTTTGCTGTCCTGCCGATTATCTTACCATGACAATCATTAAGGATATTTGCACCTTCTGGAAGTCCTAATTTCTTGGCAAAAGCGGGGTATATCTTGATGTCAGTTTCGGAAACTCCTGGTTGTTTTAAGGCTATTCCGTAGGCTTCAGCAGCAGTTACTTTTTTAACCTTTGGGTTTAACATCACAGTTTCTGCTACTACACGAATCTTAGAACAATCATTTAGGTTTGAATAATACAGGTGGCTTGATTTGCTAGCCATGAATTCCTCCAAAAATTATATTTTATTTAAAAAAACAAATTTTGGGATAAAAAAAAGCAGCCGAGGCTGCTTAATTATGTTGATTAAAATTAAATTCTTTCTGGATAGACGCTGACGAATTTTCGTCCGGTCTTTTTAGTTTCAAATCTTACAAAACCTTCTATTAGACTGAAAATAGTATAGTCATTTCCAATACCAACATTTTCACCTGTGTGGATTCTGGTTCCTCTTTGGCGAATAATGATATTACCAGCTAAAACCTTCTGACCACCATATTTTTTCACTCCTAGATATTGAGGGTTACTGTCTCTTCCATTTCTACTACTACCAACGCCTTTCTTATGTGCCATGTTACCCCCCTATTTGATAATATCCTTAATTTTTATTTCTGTATAATTCTGTCTGTGACCTTGTTTCTTTTCATAACCTTTTCTTCTCTTTTTCTTAAAAACTATAACTTTTTTATCCTTAAGATGGTTTATGATTTCAGCAAGGACTTTTGCTTTTTTAACAGTTGGAGTTCCGATAACTGTATTATTGTTAGAATGTAGGAGTAATACATTTTGTATTTCAATTTCTGCTCCAATCTCCAACTCACTCATGTATGGAACTTTTATTATTTGGTCTTTTTCGACCCTGAATTGAGTTCCTTTAAAATCTACTATCGCGTACATTAAATCTCCTTCTAACTACCAATTCATAATGAGATTATCTAAGAAATTTTGAGCAGTTTTATTGTCAAGAAGATTATACTCTGTTTATTCAACTGTAAATTCTTTATTTGTTTTGGTAGAAAAAACTCTGAATTTATCAAAGTCTAATCTGCTATCTGAAACGAATTTAATGGAATTTTCAATATCATTAAAGAAATTAGGATTTTCATCAATGAATTTTTTTACATTTTTATGAACCTTAATTGTCAGATCGTCCTATGTCAAGAAGTATCT
>JAQICU010000247.1 GCA_027858325.1 Candidatus Cloacimonadota bacterium | reverse complement strand
ACAATATATTCTTGTATCAACTAATATTTGTACTTGCAGGAGTTTTTGTAGCTTCTTATAAAATAGCTATTGAAGGTATTCTTTTAGAAATATCTAATAACGAGAACAGGGCTACATATACAGGAATTGCCGGAGCAGGTAATCTGCTTCCGACAATATTTCCACTGGTTTCAGGATTATTTATAACTTTTTTCGGTTATGTTCCCACTTTCATACTATTGAGTATATTCATAGGATTAAGTATATACTTTATAACTAAACTTAAATGTAAATAAGATATTTCATTTAATCGTACTTCAATCTGGTCTCTTGATCAGGTAATGTAGGTGCTATCAATTCCTGCCATTCAGGAGAATTCCATGTACCCAGTTTATGATGAGTCTTATAATATTTCTCCGGTATAGGATGAGTGCCAACAACTACTTTTATTCCATATTTTTCAGTAATGAATTTTCTAAACTGATCAACTCTTGGACATGGAGGATAACCAACTACCATACCTGTTGCAAGATGAATCACATTTGCCCCGTTCTTGATCATTTCTTCAGTGGTGTTATCAATTCTTTTGATAAGTTCCATACCAGTTGCAAATGCTGTTATTAATTCCATTTAGTCTCCGATTTACAAATATTCTAATTTACTAAGATAAGGATGTACCATGTTAATACACCCTTATCCTAAATAATTACTTTCTCCATTTTATCAATGCATTTTCTGCAGCCTTTAGCAAAGGATATCCTGCTGGTGATGCAGTAAGCAAAGGATGTGTACCTATTTGTGCAGTAAATAACGAATTGATATTCATTCGATTCTGTATAATAATTCCAATAGTATTTACTAATTCACCAGTTGATAAACCTCCGCAAACTTCACCACCTAGAATTACTCCGGATTCCTTGCCGACGATTAATTTACAACATTGTTTATGTGAATCTTTTAATGCTCCCGGATGTCTGTCAATACCTTCAGCATAACCTGTAATTATATCAAAACCTTCATTTCTTGCTAGAGTTTCAGTTAATCCTGCAACGCCAAAACCAGTGTTTCCAATTGCAGTTGAGAAAATCGAAATAGTTCCGCTAAAAGTTTTAATAACAGAAAGTTTAAATAGATTCATTCCCGCCGTACGAGCTTCCGCACAAGCAGTTGAAGCAAGCATTACAGGATTTGGTTTTCTAGTTACAAAGTCTCTTTTTTCAGCGCAGTCCCCAATAGCAAAAATATCGGTGTCTGATGTTCGCATATATTCATCAACTCGAATAAACCCATTATCATTTAATGGAAGATCTGCATTTTTAGCTAATTCAACATTTGGTCTGTAACCCATAGAAACTATTATGGCATCTGCTTTTATAATATCGCCATTATCTAGCTTTACACCCTCAACAGAATCTGTTCCAATTATTTCTTTAACGCTCATACCAGTAAGAAGATTAATACCTCTTTCTTTCAAAATCACTTCAGCTTTTTCGGAAATCTCCTTATCAAATGCTAATCCCAGAATATTAGGCAATTTCTCAATCAAAGTTACATTCTTACCGTTTTTTGTCAGTTCATCAGACATTTCAACTCCAATGAATCCTGCACCAATCGTAACAATATTTTTGCAATCTTTTAATTGATTCTGCATATCATCAAGATAGATTTTATCTTTTTCGATAAAGAAAACATTCTTCTTATCAAGTCCTTCTAACCATGCAGGTTTGTATGGGAGTGAGCCTGTGGCAATTACTAATTTATCGTACTCTAATTTATCACCGCTTTTTAATTCGCAAGTCTTGTTTTTTCGATCGATCTTAGTAATTTCATCATGTATTATATTCACACCAGCCTGTTCAAAAACTTTTTCTGCAGGAAGAATATTATTGTTTGAGGTTTCAACAGAACCAAAGATATATGGAATTCCACATGGGATCATTGTCTTTAGTTGTTTCGTAACCACTGTAAAATCTTTTTCAGGATGAACTCTCTTACCTGTTGAAGCTACAACCATACCGGCTGCGCTACTGCCTATAACTACTACATCCGTCTTCATTTTTGTTGCCTTCTTATTTATTTTATACTACTGAGAATATTTACAGCTTCTCAATTCATTATTTTTTATGCCTTTTGAAGTGTGTTGTTCTTATAAGAATCATATGCTTCTTTAACTGTCATATCTCCGGCACCAATGTAAGATATAATACCCGCTTCTTTTAAAACTGTACCTGCATTTCCACCAGGTCCATTACCTGTGATCAAAACTTCAGGTTCCAATTCGAACAATCTTTGTGCGGTTCTAGGTCCTGCTCCGTGAGCTTCAACTGCAACATCAGAGTTGTCTATTGATGAAAACTTGTCATTATCTTCATCATAAACAAGTATCCAGGCTGCTCTACCAAACCGGGCATCCATTTTTGAATCCCATTCAGTTCCTTGTGTAGTAAATGCTATTTTCATTTTATTGCTCCTTTTTTATGAGACGCAAAGTGTTGCGTCTTTACGATTGTTATCTTCGTGCATCGGTTTATCCCGATTTATCGGGAACACGGAGATCCATTTTTAAACCGCAGGTTGAAACCTGCGGTTAATGGTGTTATATCCTGCTAGGATAATATACATATCAATGATTCACTATTTTTTTTATCTCGTTCCAAGTATCTGTTAGCGTATCTCTCAGCTTACCATTATCGTATTCTACAATAGTTTTGCCTAAAGTCATAGCTTTTGTGAAATTTTCATCATAACCAAAATCAGCAAGATGTACAATGTCTTCATCTTGAAGGAATTTCTTGATTTCATCAGAAACTTTAATATTCAAATCAGATTTATTTATTATACAACCTGCAGGTATTTGAAATTTCTTTACCAGCTGATAAACTCTTCTAAGATCATGCAATCCTGCAACAGTTGGTTCAGTTACTAAAACCACAAAATGTGCACCAGAAAGTGAAGAAACTACTGGACAACCAATGCCGGGTGAACCATCTACTAAAACAAATTCCTTTTTTGTCTCTATTGCCAGCATTTTTGCTTTGTTTTTTACATGAGCAACAAGTTTTCCTGAATTTTCAGCACCAATCCCAAGTTTTGCATGAATCATAGTATTATTCATTCTTGTCTCTGAAATATACCACTTACCTACATTCTGTTCAATCATCGAAATGGCTTCCATTTGGCAAACTCGTGCACAGTATCCACAGCCTTCACAATCTAATGGATTGACCCTATACTCACCGTTATTAAATGGAATGGCATCCCATCTACAAACATTAGAACAAGTACCACTTTTTACGCATAGATACTGATCGATATCTGCTAGAACACCACTGTAAA
>JAQICU010000127.1 GCA_027858325.1 Candidatus Cloacimonadota bacterium | reverse complement strand
TCCCCACACTTAGCAGTAATATCTTTAATGAAGATGATCTTACAATTGATGGGGTAAGCAAAACAGAGCTAAAACAACTTTTTGGTGGTCGATTATTAATAATAAATGAAGAGTTTGAGGAGTGGATGTTTCTTGAATAATAATATTATTATTTTGAAATAATTATTCCACTTGACAGAAAAGAAGTTACTTAAAGTAATTCATGAAAATTATTTTTTATTTTTAAAGGAATTTTTGTATGTCTAAAAAGCAAATTTTAGTTGTTGAAGATGAAGCAGTAGTTGCAGAAGATATTAGGAAGATATTACAAAGTTATGGTTATCAAGTACCAGAAGCAATTTCAACTGGTGAAGCAGCTATCAAATCAATCAACAAAACACGTCCAGACTTAATAATTTTAGACATCATGCTAAAAGATGAAATCAGCGGCATAGATGTTGCAGAACATATTATTGATATGGATATACCTGTTATATACCTTACAGCTTATTCTGATAAAGATATTGTTGAAAAAGCAAAGGCAACTGGTCCATTCGGATATTTAATTAAACCATTCCGAGAGAGAGAACTTGTAGCAACAATACAAATGGCTTTCTTCAAACATCAAATGGAATATGAATTGAAAGAAAGTGAAGCTAAATTCCGTGCTCTTGTTGAAACTACAGATGAAGGTATCTGCATGTTCGACATAGAAAACAATTTTACTTTCATTAATGAAGCTGGAGCAAAGATCTTTGGTAGTATGATCATCGATTTTGAAGAGGCTAATTTATCAGATTATCTTAATAAAAACAACTTAAGAAAAGTACAAAGACATAATAAATTGAGAAAAGAAAACAAATCTTCACGTTATGAACTGGAAATTATTCGTAAAGATGGAAGGAAACGGTTTTTAAATATCATTGGCAGTCCAAGATTTAAAAATAATAAATTTATTGGCACATTTGGCATCTTTAATGACATAACAGAAAAGAAAATTGCTCAACTAAAATTAAAACGTACAATGGATAGCTACACCAGAATTTTTGAAAATATCCAGGATGTTTACTACGAAACTGAATTTGACGGAACAATCCTTGAAATCAGTCCTTCGATAGAACAAGATTCAAGTTATACACGCAAAGAATTGATCGGGCGGTCTATGTATGATCTCTATTTTGATGAAGATCAACATGATCTTTTTCTAACAAAATTAACAAAAGATGGATCCGTTTACGATTATGAGATAATCTTAGAAGATAAAGATAAAACACAATTGACTTGCACAATCAATGCCAAGATAATTAAAGATGAAGATTCTGGTAAGGTTAGAATAATTGGTTCATTAAAAAATATAACGGAACAAAGAGAAAGTGAAACCGCTCGTCAGGAGTATGAAATGAGATATCGCAAGCTATTTGAATCTTCAACTGATGCTGTTATCTTACAGGATAAGAATGGACTTATTGATTGTAATAATGCCGCTCTAAAATTATTCGGTTACACAAAGAAGACTGAACTTCTACATCTAAATACTGCCGATGTTTCACCTCCGATGCAAGCCGATAAAAACCCATCTCGGAAATCAGCAGAAACATCTATTAACCAGACATTAAAGAATGGAAACATGGAATTTGAATGGATATATAAGAAGAAGAATGGAAAATCATTCCCGGCTGAAGTATGGTTGAGTAGCTTTAAATTCAATGGTAAATCTTTTATCCAAGCTACAATCCGAGAAATAGCTAATATTACCAAATAAGAACAATTTAAAATGACAAACACAACTACAGAAAATAATCCTCATCTGGTTGAACTCAATGAAAAATTACAAAATGAGATCAACTATAAGATCAAGATTGAAGAAGAATTAAAGAGGAAGAATCATGAACTAGAGTTGATTCTGAAAACTTCAAGATATATAAATTCCAGTTTAGATATCAATGAAGTATTTCAAAGAATAGCAATTGTCGTAATGGATCATCTCAATTCTTATGGATGTACTATTTACCTTCTTTCAGAAGATGGTAATGAACTGCTCCCTCAGTTTGTTATTGATCCCGTTTATGAGAAAGAAATAATGGCGACCCACCTGGATATTAGTTCTAGTTTTACCGGTAAAGTGGTAAAAGCAAAAGTAAGTATGATGTTCAACGATGCCGGACTTAATAAAAATGGATTTCAGATTCCCGGCACATCAGAAGAAGCGGAAGAAAGAATTATTGCAGCTCCTTTTATCTTCAATGATGAAGTACTCGGTGCTATTTGTTTGAACAGGATAGGACCCTATTTTTCTAAAAATGACCTGAACCTGCTTGATACTTTTGCGAATTATGTTACAACAACTGTCAAAAATGCACAAAATTATCACAACTTTCAGCATGAGATACTTGAACGTACTTCTGCTGAAAAGGCAAAAGAAGAAAGTGAAAGACAATTCATGGACCTTCGGTCTAATGTCCCAGTTGGTTTATTTAGAGCCACTTCAACAGGAGAATTCCTTTCTGTTAATCCAGCAATGGTTTCAATGTTTGGCTTCGATTCTGAACAGGAATTTCTCTCTACTTCTGCTAATAAATTATTTATAAATGTTGAAACAAGAAATAAACTGATCTCAATTTTGGAGAGCGAAAATAACGTTAGAAATTTTGAGATTAACTTGCAAAAGAAGAATGGTGATAAACTTTGGTGTTTGTTAAATGTTAATACTGTTCGTGATGATTCAGGAAAATGGATATATCAGGATGGTATTGTTACAGATATTTCTAGAGAAAAACTAACTGCAAAGAACCTTGCCAAAACACAATTCCGACTGGCAACGATATTAGATAATGTTCCAAATATCATTTTGTATGAAACGGGGGGTTCTGAGGAATGTGTGT
>JAQICU010000114.1 GCA_027858325.1 Candidatus Cloacimonadota bacterium | reverse complement strand
GAGTATGAAAGATGCAAAGAAGTTGGAATTATTTATATTTGATGATATGAGATTTGATGAAAATCAACTGAAAAAACTGAATAAAACCAAGTTGAAACAACTGAAAAATCTATATTCAGGAAACGTAGCATTGTTCTACCTATTATGGGAGAGAATTCATGAATGAAGCTTTGAATTTAATGCTAAAGAAGTACAACTGTAAAAGTATTAGTGATTATGAAAATGCATTAAAAGAGGTAGTTCAAGAAATCGCTTTACTTGGATTATGGCGTGCTAAATTTTACGAAAAGGCTGCTTTTTATGGTGGTTCGGCATTACGGATTCTATATGGATTAAATAGGTTTTCAGAAGATCTGGATTTTTCTCTTCTAAAAGCTGATGAAGATACTAATTTAAATAAATACCATAAAGCAATTGAATCTGAATTAACCAGTTTTGGTTTGAATGTGGATGTGATTCCAAAAACTAAAACGTATAGAACACAAATTGATTCTGCTTTCATCAAAGCAGGAACATTGCAAAACATGATTTCAATAAAAGTACCGGTAAGTCTTAGAAAAAGGATACATAAGAATAAAGTAATCAAAATAAAATTTGAAGTTGATAAAGATCCTCCAGATGGTTTCGATACAGAAGCAAAATACTTACTCCAGCCCATCCCTTTCTCGATTAATACTTTTACAATGCCAAGTTTATTTGCCGGAAAGATGCATGCAGTACTTTGCAGGAAATGGCAAAAACGTGTTAAAGGTAGAGATTGGTATGATCTGGTGTGGTTTATTGGTAGAAATACATTATTGAATTTAACGCATCTTGAATTGAGAATGAAACAATCTGAACATCTAAAACAGCAGGATGTTCTTACAAAAATGGAATTATTAAAATTGTTAAATAATAAAATTGATAATGTAGATTTTCTATTGGCAAAAAACGATGTGAGAAATTTTATCAAAGATCAAGACACTCTTAAAGTATGGAGTAAGGATTTTTTTAGAGATATTGTTAAAGGGATAAAGTTTGAGAATAGAATATGAAAGAATAACCAATAAGTTAGTATTTTCCTAACTTACTAGATAATTTTAAATGGAGTATAAGTATGAAATTAAAAAGAGAATTTATTGAGAAATTACCAAAAACAGATCTGCATGTTCATCTGGATGGTTCAATTAGAATTTCCACGATATTTGAACTTGCCAAAAAACAGAAAGTTAAGCTACCTGCTGACACAGAAGAAGGATTAAAAAAAATAATATGTTGTGATGAGGATTGCAAAAGCTTAGATGAATATTTAAAAGCATTTGGCATAACTCTAAGTGTGATGCAGACTGAAGAAGCTTTAACCAGAACTGCTTTTGAACTTGCTGAGGATGCAGCAAAAGAAAATATAAGATATTTAGAAGTACGGTATTCTCCTATTTTGCACACTCAAAAAGGACTTAAATTAACTGTTATTTCAGATGCTGTACTCAAAGGTTTGCTGGAAGCAGAGAAAAAATATAATATCAGAGCTGGAGTAATTATTTGTGGAATTCGTAATATGGATCCTGATAATTCATTAAAATTAGCAAAGCTGGCTGTTGCCTACAAAAATAAAGGTGTCATCGGTTTTGATCTTGCTGGAGCAGAATATAATTATCCTGCCAAAGATCATATGGAAGCTTTCTATCTCGCCCTGAACAATAATATTAATATAACAATTCACGCAGGTGAAGCTTATGGTCCTAAAAGTATTCACGAAGCCTTGCATTATTGCGGCACTCATCGTATTGGACACGGAACCAGGCTGGTCGAAGATGGTGATTTATTGAATTATGTGAATGATCATCGGATTCCATTGGAAATTTGCTTGAAAAGTAACCTGCATACTAAATCCGTTCCCAGTCTTAAGAAGCATCCGCTAAATTTTTATCTTGATTACGGACTGCGTGTTACCATTAATACAGATAATCGTTTGGTTTCCGATACAACCCTTACCGACGAATATATGATTGCGATCAAAGAGTTAGGTTTGGATTACGCCGACATAAAGAATATAATAATTAATGGGTTTAAAAGTGCATTTATACCATACCGTGACCGTGTTGTCCTGCTTAATAAAGCTTTGGATGAAATGGAAGTGTTGGAAGAGGAAGAATTAAAGGCTAAAATAAAGCTCGCAGATAATATTTAGTCGAGAGGGAAAATGGAATTACTATATTTGGCTGTAGGAATATTGATAGGTGGAATTATAATTGGTTTATTCCTGTTTTCAAAGAAAGGTAAGCAGGAAGCTAAAGCGGAAATGCTAAATAGTGAATTACAGAAAACGGAAACTGAGCTGGATACCGAAAGAGAGAAAAATACAAATTCTCAATCAGAGATTTCCAGATTAGATACAATAAATTTGAATCTGCAGGAAAAATTGAATGATCAGAAAAAAGAATTGGAAGAATTACAGGCTAAATTCACAGATGCATTTAAAAACCTGGCAAATGAAATATTAGAAGAGAAAACTAAAAAATTTACAGAACAAAATCGTACAAATCTAGATGAACTCCTAAATCCACTCAAAGAAAAGATCAAGGATTTTGAGCAGAAGGTAGAACATACTGATGAAAAAAACCGACTTAGTAATGCTTCGCTGATCGAGCAGATTAAAGGATTAAAAGACCTGAATAAAAAGATCAGTGATGATGCTAATAATCTAACCAAGGCTCTTAAGGGTGAATCTAAAATTCAGGGGAATTGGGGAGAGGTGATCCTGGAAAGAATTCTGGAAGAATCCGGTTTAAGAAAAGGAATCGAATATGAAGCACAAGCTAAAGGTATGGGACTAAAAAGTGAAGAAGGTTCTACATCAAAACCTGATTTTGTAATAAAATTACCTGAAAACAAACATGTTATCGTCGACTCCAAAGTTTCATTAGTTCATTATGAGCGGATGATTTCTTCGGAAACTGAAAAACAGAAAGAAGGATATTTAAAAGCTTTAAATACATCAGTAAAAACTCATATTGATGGCTTGCATAAAAAGCATTACCAAGATCTAAAAGGACTAAACTCCCCTGATTTTGTTATGATGTTTATTCCTATTGAGGGTGTTTTTGCTGTTGTTATGCAGCATGACACTACGATCTATCAATATGCTTACAACAAACAGATCATTATTGTAAGTCCAAGTACTCTTTTAGCTACATTGCGTACGATAGCTTTTATCTGGCGGCAGGAAAACCAGACGAAAAATGCACTTGAAATCGCCCGTCAGGGTGGAGCGTTATTAGATAAATT
>JAQICU010000083.1 GCA_027858325.1 Candidatus Cloacimonadota bacterium | reverse complement strand
TTGCAATCGAGTGCTGGGCAGAAATTCCCGATTATGATGAAATGATCGGGAAGTTAGAAAATTCCAAAGAAGACACACTAAAATATGAAAATATTAAAGGAGCATTATGTTTTTACTATCCTGAATCGGAAAAAGTTTATGAATTTGCCAATGAAGAGTTTTACGAAAAAATGTACCCGATCTGGCGAAATGACTCTCTCAAAATAATTGAGATAAATAAACTGCTCGATAAATATCCTCTTACTAACTGGCGCAGAACAATGTACCAATATCTCACATATTCTCTGCATAATTTGGATAGAGAAATTCCATTAGTGCTCGTACTCAATGCGTTTAGAGAAGCTTTCCCAAATGACTATAAACCATTTTCTCAGTCTGCCAAATATTATAATGAATTAGATATTGATCTACAAAAGGCACTTGAATTTGCACAAAAAGCACACGCTATGTCATTTGCTTATCCAAAAGTAGATTTCTTCCCGAATGAAGAATGGATGCTGGAAAAACGTTCAGCCCCCGTGAAAACCGCAGCTCTTCTTGCTGAGATATATTTCAAACAAGAAAAATATAAAGAAGCTGTGGAAGTGCTTACGAAAATTATTGAAAACAATGACCTGGGGTTGGATGATGAAAATACATTAGCCGCATGTTACTACTGGCTGGCAAAAATTTATGAAGAGCAGGGCAAAATAGAAGATGCTGTTCAGTTAGCAATTAAAGCGATAATTGCGGTTGATTCACGGAATTATTACACACCAAAAGCTGACACATTGTTAAGAAAAGTGATTGCCTATAAAGATCTCTCAGAAATGGAATATCCCAATTTTATCCGTAAGCAGGTTGGATATGCCGGAGTTGTTTTTTCTGATGTTACCAGCAATATTGGAATGAATGATGTTGGAGCAGGACGAGTTGCCTGGGGAGATTATAATAATGATGGATTTCAGGATATTCTGCTAAATGGAAATCGACTTTTCCGAAATATGAAAGGGATGCAATTTGTAGAAATCACTCAAGCTGCCTTCCCCGATACAATTAGTGGTAATGGCGGTTTATGGGCAGATTTTGATAATGATGGAGATCTGGATATTATCACGAAAGATCCTGAATTTGTCTGGCTGAATAACGATGGAACTTTCTATAAAGTAGAACCCCCCAATTCGATAAGTGATAACGGTGTTTCTACTGAGGGAGTTGGAATTGGTGATATTGATAAAGATGGCTTTCTGGATATATATTTTGCTAATTATGAGAAAAACTATGTAAATGAAGAAGATCAATTATTCCGTGGAATTGGTAATGGGAGATTTCTGGAAATTACTGAGAAAGCAGAGATACTTCCCAAAGATGGAAAGAATCGTGCCGGACGCGGTGTGAACATGTGTGATTTTGATCTGGATGGAGACCTGGATATTTTCGTTTCAAACTACAGACTCACCGATAATTTTTTATGGCAGAATGATGGAACTGGTCATTTTGAGAACAATGCTTTGGAACTTGATGTTGCAGGAGATGAAGTTGCCGGTTGGTGGGGACACACGATAGGAAGTGAATGGGCGGACATAGATAACGATGGTGATTTCGATATCATCACCTGTAATCTGGCACATCCCAGATATATTGATTTTTCCAACAAAACCAGATTATATATAAATGAAAATGGAAAATTTATTGATCGCAGAAAAGAAGCAGGAATAAAATTTGAAGAGACTCATTCTGAACCATGTTGGGTAGATTTTAACAATGACGGCTTCCTCGATCTTTACATAACCAGCATCTACGAAGGACGCCGGTCTTTCCTATACATGAGTAATAGAGATGGAACATTTAGCGAAACTACGTTTTTGGCAGGAGTCAGGCATTTTAATGGTTGGGGTACAGCCTGTGCAGATTATGATAATGACGGAGATATGGATATACTTGTAGCAGGTGGGAACATCCAGCTTTTCCGAAATGAAACAAATAACCAAGCTAATTGGTTGGAAGTGCGAGTCATCGGTAAAGATCACGTTGATGCGATCGGAACGAGATTGATACTTTCTAATGATGAGATATCGCTAATGCGTGAGATTCAGGGTGGAAAGGGAACAACAAATCAGCATTCACTTGTTCAGCATTTTGGTTTAGGAAATTTGCAACCACCATTTGATCTGGAAGTGATTTTCACAAATGGAATAAAAAAGAAGTTGATAATAAACGAGATAAATAAAATTGTGGTTGTAAAAGAATGATTAGTTAAGTAAAATTAGAAAATGATTGTCGTTCTGAGATTTCTAATAGCTTTACTTTCGAAGAATCTCGTGAAAATTCTTTTAGCTTTGCTTCTCGTGAACGAGTGAGATCCTTCCTGAGATCTCTGTGAAAGTTACGTCAGGATGATAAAATGTTTGGTTTTACAGAACTCAATATTCGAATAAAAACGGAGGAAATATGAGATATAAATTATTATTTTCGGTACTTTTAGTTACAATAACAACACAACTATTTTCATGGGGAAGTTTGGGTCATGAGGTCATCACACGTCTGGCGATTAATGGGCTTCCTGATGAGATGAGTTTTATAAAAGAGAAAAACGAATATTTGTGTGAGCATTCTACCGATCCCGATAAGAGAAAGGATGATGATCCAACCGAAGAGCATAAACACTATATCGATATTGATTATTATAAAGAATTCAATGTTGGTGAAATGATAACCGACAAAGCCGAATTGATCGAGATCTATGGAAAAGAAATTGTGGATGATATGGGAATATTGCCGTGGAATACAGTTGAGGTTTTGAATAATTTGACGGTTGCCATGAAAGAGAATAATAAGGATGATATTCTGTTTTTTGCTGCTGCTCTTGCACATTACGTAGGTGATGCCCATCAACCGCAACATTTGATCCTTAACTATAATGGTAAACTTACTAACCAGAGAGGTATTCATGGTAGATATGAAACAGACCTGGTTAATGCAAATCTTGAAGAGTTGGAAGAGAATATTTCACCGATAGAATTTACGCATGTTAAAGAACCACTTCAATTTGTATTTGATTATTGCACCCAATCAAGTAGTTTTGCCGATCTTATAGAACTAGCTGATCTTCATGCACTAAACTATAGTGAAGGTGAGTATAACGAAAAGTACTTCAATATCTTCTGGGTCAGAACAAAATTTATGACGTTCCATCAATTCTCAAATGCAGCTGAAGACCTGGCATCAATGTATTATACTGCCTGGGTTAATGCAGGTAAACCAAATATAAAATAAAATAAGGCGGTCGATCGACCGCCTTACATTCCAATTAATATTATCCTGAGTTTATGTTATCCTTCGTCTCCGCTCAGGATGACAGGATTTTAATAAGAACCAAGGATTGTTGTTGCATCCTTACCTTTTGCAATTACTGTACTTTGCCAGAGTGTTTCACCCCTATCAATTATCTTGTATTGGGCAACACCGCCAGGTACTTCTTTTGTGATCCACCATTCAACATTTCCCTGTCCGTAAACTGCTAGGAAGACTACATGATCACAATTGAAGACTCCAGCTTTAGTTTTTAAGTTTACTTTTCCTTCAGTTGCACCTTTTATGCTTTCATCTGTAACTTCTTGAGGTGGAAAGTAAATTTGCTCTCCTGCTACCGGAATTTCTCCTTCGTTACCTTCAGCATCTTTTGCTCGGAGTCTTAACAATGAACCTTTCGGTGAAATCAGTGTTTCATATATCCAAGTATCTTCTTTCTCCATCCATGTAATTCTCCACCAGTGATTTCCATTTTCGTCCACTTTTAAGTAGGCGCGTTCCAATTCAATAGTGTTAGAACCATCTGTAACGATCTCAAATTTTGCCCAATCACCTGGTGCATAATCAACTTGACCAAGCCATAAGCCTCCAGCAGAGAACGCATATGTGAACACGATCTGAGCCTGTATAGCCATGAAATTTCCCCAGTTTGCAGAACGTGGTGGTGGAAGCTTCTCTTTAGGTGCAGTACGTCTGTAAGCTTCATTTTCTGCATGTTCACCAACAGCTCTTCCGATTCCGCGACTAATTCCCCTGGAAATGGGATTGGAACCACCGATACAACCTGATGTAATAATAATAATGAACGAAATTAAAACATAAATGAATAACCTTTGTTTTTTCATAATTTCCCCCTTCATTTAATTCTCTTTGTACAAATCAATCCGATATATTGCAACGAGTTCTGTCAATGAATTTGGTGAAATGAGTTTGTAAAGACTATTATTTTATTCTGCTATTTAATAATTGAAGTTCTTTCTTTTATTACTTCTGATATAGTGTAAAGCGAACCTGAAATCATTACAATATCGTCTGTATCAGCGTCAGATATAGCTTTCTTAACTGCTTTCATAACATCTTCATGTACTTCATAAGGTTTGTTATAAAGTTTCACAAATTTCACTTGATCTTCAATCTCAGCTGCTCGATTTGATTTATTTTTAGTGATATGAATTTTGTAGCTCACACTGCAAATATCTTTAATTATTGTTTCCAATTTTTTATCACGCAAAATAGCTAAAACAAAATATATTTTCTTATTTGGAAAGATATCGATCAAATTGTTCTTAAGTACATTTATACCTTCTTCATTGTGAGCACCATCAATAATAACAGTTGGATGAGAGGAAATTATTTGCATTCTTCCCTGCCAGTTAACATTTGATAATGCTTTATAAATTTTTTGAGTATTAAGCTTTCTGCCGGTTTTTTGCAGGAACATAATGTAAGCTGTGATCGCGGTTGCAGCATTATATGCTTGATGTTTTCCGAGAAGATTAACTCTAACAGTTTCAAGATCGAGTTGAAGTGAATGATATTCAAATGAAGTTCCCAATTCATTAATTTTAATATTAGAAATTGAAAAATCTTTCCCATATTCCAGAAC
>JAQICU010000021.1 GCA_027858325.1 Candidatus Cloacimonadota bacterium | reverse complement strand
CGAAAAAAAAGTAGATTACGATATGGTTAGAAAATTCAAAGAACAAAAATTGCAGATAGCTTTTAATAATTTTGATCTTAGCGAAACCAAGTTTAAGAAGTTCATGATGCTAGAATCTTGGTGGCTTGATGATTATGCACTTTTTATGTCGCTGAAAGAGTATTTTAATGGGAAAGCTTGGAATGAGTGGAATGAAGAGATTAAACTTCATCAGCCAGATGCTGTTGATCATTATAGTGAGCTTCTTAACAAACAGATCAATTACTATAAATTTTGCCAGTTTATTTTCTTTGAACAATGGGAAAAGCTGAAAATATATACAAATAATAAAGGTATTAAGATCATCGGTGATATTCCAATATTTGTCTCTGCTGATAGTTCCGATGCCTGGGCAAATCCCGAAATTTTCCAATTTGACAAAAATAAAATTCCAATCAAAGTTGCCGGTGTACCACCCGATTATTTTAGCGAGACCGGACAATTATGGGGAAATCCACTTTATAATTGGCAGGTTTTGGAAGAGCAAAATTTTAGCTGGTGGATCAGAAGATTTAAATCAATGCGAAAGCAGGTTGATATTTTACGTGTGGATCATTTTCGCGGTTTTGAATCTTATTGGGCAGTTCCCGCTGAAGAGAAGACAGCCATAAAAGGAGAATGGGAAAAAGCACCGGGAGAAAAATTATTTGAGGCTGTGATAAATGAGTTGGGAGAGCTTCCAGTAATTGCTGAAGATCTTGGAATTATTACAAAGGAAGTTGAAAACCTTCGTGATAAATTTGATTTTCCGGGAATGAAAATATTGCAATTTGCCTTTGATTCCGATAAAGAAAATAATTATCTTCCTCATAAATACCAAAAGAATTGTGTAGTTTATACAGGTACTCATGATAATGAAACAACTTTAGGATGGTTTAAGAATAGTTCTGCGGAAAGGAAAGAATTTTTAAAAATTTATTTGGAAAAAGAAGAAATTGATATCTGTTGGGATATGATAGAGTTAGCCTGGAAATCCGAAGCGAATATAGCAATAGCTCCCATGCAGGATTTTTTGTGTTTGGATAATGCAGTTCGAATGAATATGCCAGGTACTCCGGATGGAAATTGGCAATGGAGAGTTGAACAAAAACAATTATCGTCTAAGTTAGTTCAGAAAATAAAAGATTTAACACTACAAAGTGTTCGATAGAAAAATAATCTAAATTCCAAAATTGTCATTGCGAGGTATCTTGCGAAAAATTCTTCCGCGGCAATCTATTCTCCTAATATCTTGTTTTAGAAAAAGATTGCTTCGTTTGTAACAGCAAGAAGAAAACTCGCAAAGACATAATATTCTACGGAACTCATATAGTTAATTACAATAATAATTGCTCTATAATTCCTTTGATATTATTGGATTATCCAGATTAACCTTAAATAACAAACCTGTTTTTCCGATGATATTTACCAGAATTGCATCAGAAGCTTTTGCCAGCTCTTTAATTAATTCTTTACGTACATTTCTATCGGGATGTGCAACTGATATCTTTACTAATTCCCGTGCCTTCAGGGCTTCTTCCATACTGGTGATAACTGTTGGTGTTACACCTTTGTCACCGATTCTAACTATAGCATCCAGGTGTTGTGCCATAGATTTTAATTTAGCTTTTTGTTTATTTGTTAATTCCATTGGACTCTCCATTTTTATAAAATTCTTCTAGCTCAATTCCCAATCCACAGGCAAGACGGTTTACAAAATTGAAATACGCAACTACCTGAACAATATCTAAAATTGCTTCATCATCAAATCCAACTTCGCGTAATGGTTTGATATCTTCAGCAGATATCGAACAGGATTCAGAAGTGAGTTTCATAGAATATTCCAACATAACTTGTTCAGCATGATTAATCTTTGCCGAATGGAAATCCTTTTTCAGATGCTCAACGAGTTCATTATCTTTAGTTATACGATAGAGCGCCGCTCCATGATGAGTAATTCAGTAGTGGCATTTGTTCTCAACAGACACGACAGTTGCTATCATTTCACGTTGAGCACGGGTAAGATGGGACTTTCCAAACATAATGCTGCGGTAGAATTGATAGTGTGATTTCAAAGCTTCAGGATTCAAACTTTGCACTTTTAGAATATGCGCCATTTTTCTGCCTTTTCCAGAGATTGATTCATAAACTTCTTTTAGCTTTCCCGTTGCTCTATTTTCTTCGATCATTTTGATGTAAGACAAATTTGGTCTCCTTTTACTCTAACTCAAAACTCTCACCAAACTGTGGGACTGTGACGTTCCAACCGTAGGTTTTCTTTATCTTCTCCGCCATTGATTGACTTGCCTCAGCTTCTCCGTGAACCATAAAAACTTGCTTTGGTATTTTATTGAACGGCATCAACCAGGCCAGCATTTCATTATAATCGGCATGTCCGGAAAAGCCATCGATCATTTCTATTTGTGCATTGATCGGGACTGGTTTGCCGTGGATCTTAACGGTTTCTTTCTTCTCCTGTATCGTTCTGCCGCGCGTTCCTTCTGCTTGATAGCCCATGAGCAAAACCGTGTTCTTGGGATCAGGTAATCGTTGTGCCAGATGATGCAGAATCCTGCCACCCGTAACCATACCACTGGCTGAAACGATTATACATCCGGAACGATGACTATTTATGCTCATTGAGCCTTCTCTCGAACGGCAAATATGTAGGTCTTTTGGATGGAAAATATCTTTGCCCTGCATCTTCTGCATTCGTGCGTAAAGATCAAAATCCCTGATATGATCTTTGAAAATATCAAGTGCACTAATTGCCATTGGAGAATCAACAAAAATAGGGTAGGACGGGATTTTTCCTTCTTCTTCCAACAATCTCAGCAGGTAAAGTAATGTCTGCGTTCTGCCCACACTAAATGCTGGAATAACCAGTGAACCACCTCTTTTCATACTTCTGTTTATTACTTCTACTAGGTCGGAAACAGGATCAGTTGATTTATGCAATCGCTTTCCGTAAGTCGATTCTAAAATCAGATAATCCACATTATAAACCTGGTTAGGTTCACTCAAAATTGGAATTTCGGGACGCCCCAGATCACCGCTAAATAGAATTTTTCGAGATTTATCTACCATTTTTGTTTTAACATCAATAAGTGCTGAACCCAAAATATGCCCGGAATCATGAAGCTTGATACGGGTATTTTCAGAGAGTTTGAAGAAATCACCATAATGGATTGGCAGGAATAAGCTAAGAGTTTTTTCGGCATCTTCTTTTGTGTATAATGGTATTGCCGGTGAGTGTTTAGAAAAGCCTTTTTTGTTAGCCCATCTGGCATCTTCTTCCTGGATGTGAGCGCTGTCTTTCAGCATTACCTCGCACAGCTCAGCTGTGGCATGAGTACAAATGATCTGACCACTGAAGCCTTCTCGTACGAATTTTGGTAGATAACCACTGTGATCAATATGAGCGTGGGTAAGTAGCACATAATCAAAGGTGGAAGGTGGAACTGGAAAAATTTCCCAATTTTTTAAGCGAACTGCTTTTGGGCCTTGAAACATGCCGCAATCTATCAGTAGATTTTTTCCATCTATTTCCAAATGAAAACGCGAACCCGTAACCGTACCGGTTGCTCCGTAGAATGTTAGTTTTGCCATTTCACCTCCAATATTTTTCTAAATACCATTTGAATTATGCTTTTCTAGCTTGCAAGGAAATAATACTATAATCAATCTCGATACATTAAGAGGATAAAAAAGAGTTCGAATTATTGAATATAAAAATGCCCCAAATGAATGGGGCATTATAAAATATTTTATGACTAATTAATTTCTCTATTTCATCAAGATCATCTTTTTAGTTTGTGAAGTAGAACCACTTTTCAAACTATAGAAATAGATACCGCTACTCACACTTTTTCCCTTGTCGTCATCACCATTCCAGATAACTGAATGTTGACCATCAGCGAGAGGTTCATTCACCAGAGTTTTTACTTTCTGACCTTTGATGTTGTAAATAATTAATTCCGTGTCTTCAACAGCATCAGTATTAAGTGAAAACGAAATTGTCGTTGTCGGATTGAAAGGATTGGGATAATTAGATAACTTGATTTGAACTGCTTGAATCTCATCATCTTCATAAGATGTTTCCGCATCATTTTGTTCTCCTGGTGTTCCGTGTTCAATTGATGCTTCCCAGCTTTCAGCTAAATTATTGTCATAGGTCGGATCTATCAGCTCCAAACTTGCTCCATTACCGTCTGCTTCTTCCGGCCAGGGAGCATCATCACCATATTCCACAAAATCAACCAGCAGACCTTCTCCATCAAAGATGCGGATCAGCTCACCACTACCGCTGAAACCAAAGTCGAAATTACCGATATAATTTGTAACATTGGGGAAAAAAGTACTGAATGCTGCAATATCATTGCACAGCACCAGGTATTCATTTGCAGCCAGGATTGTATTATCAGGGATCTCAAAAATATGTGTATCATCACTATCTTTAAATACCCAACCAGAAATATTCAGATCTTCTTCTCCTGGATTATATAATTCTACCCAATCACCAGATTCAAAATCATCTGAGGAATTATAGTTAATTTCGTTGATCACGATATTTCCACTTGCTAGTGTTACATCAATTTCATAGTATTCATAGGCAGCTCTGGCAGGAAGGAAGCCACCCTGTTCGTTATTTTGGGCATAAAAATAGTATTCTATATCTCCGTTGCCGGCAATTACAGAGATTCCGTAAACACCGTCTCCCTCAGCTCCATCATTATGATTTCCATCATCTAATATTTCAATTTCCTCAAATTTAGATGATTGTGTTAGACGATAGTTGAGCCAAATATTATCCGAATTCGCCCCATTCAAAGTAAACCAAACTTCTGTACCAGGTTCTACATCTTGTGGTGAAAACGCGGGATCGGATAGGACTGGAATTGTACCTTGAAACAGAGTATGAGTCAAAAGCCACTCATATCTGGTTTCCATTAACTCTGTGATTCCAATGATAGAAGAACTTCCAGGTTCACCTCCACTAACGGTACTGTTGATATTCTGTAGAAACTCATTATAACTAAAAAAAGTATTCGGGTCAGCCTGATAAACTTCATCAATGACATCCTGGAGCTCATAGGCTCTGGTTTGGTACCAGCCAGATTGGAAGATTTCCTCGATCATCGTTCGCATATGAGCAATATACATTTTCTGGTATTTATCAATATTTAATACATTTCCAATAATAGGATAATCAGGATCATTAATATTCAAAAGAGGATCTAGAGTCTGCATTTGGCTTGCACTTAGAGGTTGACCACCTATTAACATAGAGAAGACACCGAAGTTCTCATTCAAATCCCACAAAATAGGATTAAATAACTCTGCACCATCTTGGAATAAATAGTAATTGTGTCCGTAATTCACAGGTGCATCAAGGTTAACCATCAGGTTATCAAATGCCAGCATCCATAAATGATTGTCCACATTCAAGTAGTTCTCCATTTCCGCACTGTTATTATTAAAAACATCCAAGAATTCAATCAATTCATCCCAGCCGGTATCTGATTTCAATTCATAATAGTCAGTATAGTAAGTAGAATCTGCTCCCATATAACCCCATACTACAACGGATTGAGGTGGTCCTTCTTGGATTATTTCACCTTTAAATCGGATATCGTTATTGGTCTGGAAGTGCGTATTTTTAAAATATTTATCTACAGATTGCACACTGGTGTAAAGTCCAAGATATTCATTATTAATATAAACCTGACAATAATTTGCTAAACTAGCCGGCATATAATTTCGAGCAATTTCATAGCTTAAGGTTTCACGTACAAAAGATGGATCTTTAAAACCATTAGCTAACTTAAGAGTACCGTAGCCCTCATAAGTTTGATCATCAATAATGTGATCAAGTTTGATGTTGAGAGGATTTTTTGCGTTCTGGGGAGAGTAAGAACTATTTCCTTTATAACGCACTCCTACATCATCAAATTGAACACCATTAACAATTGCATCTCCAACCAGACGTTCTTCATCACCTGCTGCGTATAAATTGTCTAAGATCTCATCCCAGTTTGATTCTTCAAAGGTTAAATAAATTGTATTGATCGTTTCTATGTCATACAAATCC
>JAQICU010000039.1 GCA_027858325.1 Candidatus Cloacimonadota bacterium | reverse complement strand
GCTTTAAAAGAACGACGAAGAGAATTAAGAAACAATCAGACACCTGAGGAGAAAATGCTTTGGCAAAAGATTCATAAAAAACATTTGAGTGGTATTCAGTTCTACCGTCAATATGGGATCGGAGCCTACATTGCAGATTTCTACGCACCATCATTAAGATTATGTGTTGAAGTTGATGGTGAACAACATTATACAAAAACTGGCGAACAGTATGATGCTGAACGTGATAATTTTATGGAATCTCTAAATATTAAAGTGCCCCGTTTTAAGAATGAATTAGTAATTGAAGATACAGATGATGTAGTGAATGAAATTAAAAGAGCTATTAAGTTAATATTAGATTCAGAAAAATAGTGATATTAAAATCGAACCCCATCCTTACCCTTCCCCTTTATCAAAGGTGAAGGTACGAAAGAATTTCAAAGTAATCCCTGCTAATCTCTTTTATCAAAAGGGATTATAATATGCTGTAGGAAGTAGTTTCTTCTTGCTTGTCTACGTTTCCCTTTCGTTGAAAGGGAATTGCAAAGGATTCGATAAGGATCAATTATGCCACATGTATTTAAACTGGACGACCTGGCAATCGTACCAATGCTGGGTGTAGAAATAATGTTTGGGAGATAAGGAGAGATCCAGGAAACGCATTTTACTAATTATTTCTACTTAAATATTAAATCTTCTATCCTAGAAAATTACCTGATGGGGCTCCTACTGGTCCGCTAATAATTATTAAAAACACAATAAAATCAAATACAAATCCTATCATTGCAAACACACCACCAAAATGTGCTTTTTCGATAATTATGTCTTTAATCTGATCTACTGGTATTTTGTATATAATCTTATCTTGAGAAAAAGCTAAATACTGCTCATTGGAAATTGGAGCGTTAGAATTTCTGTCAGCTTGAAAAGTAACAAATAAAGTATCATTTGTGCAGGAAATAATTTGCCCCTTGATAACTTCCTCATTTTTCATAGAAATTGTCAGCCAGCTCTTTTCTTTTGTCGATTTAATCTCTTCCATATCATGAGAGTTTTTTCTTTGAATTCCTTTCCCAATCGAATAACCAATTACAGTACAACCCTCAATGAAAAATAGTGAGATAATTAAAATAACTATAAGTATTTTATTCATACTTCCTCCAAGCTCTGAGAAGTTACCTGACCACTCAGAAGTGGTCAGGTTAAATTCTCTTATTTTATCAAAACCATTATTTTAGTTCTTCAAGTTTTGCTATTCTATCCATCAGAATGGACGGAAGAAAAAAGTAAGTACACGTGAAATCACATCTGGTGGATCGAATAAAATTTGATTCGGAGCCCCAAAAGCTTTTGAATAATTAGGGTCCAACATCTTAGCTTCTTCTTTTAGTTTATTTCCAGCTTCCTCATCACCAGTACGTAGTTTAATCATGGCTAACTGTCCTGTAATATAAGCTTTCAAAGGAATGATTGGCTCAGGTTGTGATTTTAGATATATTTCAAATTCTTTCTCAATCAGTGGGGCTATTGAATCAAGTAACGCACGATTTTGCATTGCCTGCATCATATAGAATTTTCCTAAATCAATATGCAGAATATTTTTCATAGCGTTCAAACTGATTGCTTTTTTAAAAGCTTTAATTGCTTCTTCAATATTTTCGGTATAAAGGTAAGTTTTTCCTAAAGCTTCATATACTTCAGCATTGTTCATTTGTTTCTCTGCTATTGCTTTCCAGAACTCTACATAATCTGCATCTTCCGGCATTATGATCTCACGTGCCTTTGCTCCGAAAACAACATCTACAGCTTCTAACTCTTGAACATATGTTTCGGCGATTGATGGATTACCACCCATTTCAGGAGAAATCATTGAATGGAGTTCAATTAGAGCCAGTTTTGCTTCATGATAATCTGGTTTGAGATCCAGCACTGATCTATAGGATTCGCTGGCTTTCTTAAATTCTTTACTAAAGTCTTCATTCCGCATAGCCATATATAAGCTGAAGAAATCAACATTAGCCTTGTAATATTGATAAATGACATTACTCGGTTCATTATCCACAGCATTTTGCGAGAATTGCTGAACTTCTTCCATCACACTCACTAATTCCCTGGGATTTCCCAATCCGATATGTTGTTTAGTCCTTGCTAATTCAAACCAGGCTGCAGCATTATTGGAATCCTCTGCAATAACCTGTTCAAGTAATACTTTTGCTGAATCAGCCTGTCCATTCATTCTTAGTTCATATGCCTGTTGAACTGTTTCATCTAAATTCTGTCCGTTACAGGATATAAACATACAAACCGTTACAATAACTAAAGTCAAAATAATAAATTGTCTTTTAGAAACATTTTTTGTTTTCATTTTCTACTCCTTTTATTTATAAAACAAATACAACTATTCTTCAGAAGAATTTTTGGGTTCCTTCCAAAGTACAAAACCTGCAGCCAGAAGTGGAAAACCAAAGATCAAGGACGAAGCTAAAGTTCCCCAGGAAAATCCTCTTCTACAAATAAATGCTACTAGCAATGCTGCATAAATATATATTCCAATTGATGCTGCTCTTGGGTAAAACTTTGCTGTAATTCCTACACCAACAACGAACAGACAGGGCAGCACATTCATGATAAAACTCATTGAAAACACACCGTGATCTATATTGCTGAAACTTGCAAATAGAGTCATAAATAGTCCTACGGAAATGATGATCTTTGGAGCTGTTTCCCGGAAGTTTTTTTTCAGCAGTACATTGAACAATGCTTTAGCTGCCATGCCAACTAGAATGACTGTAAAGAACATTCCCGTATATACACTTTCTTCAGCTTGTAGTTTTGCCGCAAAATATACGCAGGCAATCATCATAACAAAGAATGCAATATTACTTGAGCGATAGTTAAGACTAAGCTGTCTTTCATCTACATGTTTTTTTGCCAAGCCAAGTGAAGCTAAAGTTGGTCGTAAAAGATACGCTGCTATTATAAATGCTAGGAAAATCTGGTTTTGCGTAATTGCAAATAGAATTAAGCCAAGAAAAAAAATACCACTAGCCCACCAAAAAATTGGATTTTTTTTATACATCATCTTTCTCCTCCAAAATAAATAGCTCTTCAACCGTTGTTCCGAGCTTCTTTGCCAATAATAATGCCAGCTTTACAGAAGGTGCATAATCACCACCTTCAATTGATACAATTGTCTGCCTGGATACTATAACCAAATCAGCCAGTTGCTTCTGAGTTAATTCTCCCTGCTGAAATCTAAATTTACGAAGATTTGTTTTCATTAATTTTCCTAAAATATTTCTTTATCTTACTCATGATCCGAAATTAAATTTTAAATAATAGATGTCAAGTTTATTTGTCATTATGTCTATTTTCTTTTACATATACTAAGATATAAATAAAATTGATTAAATATTAGTAATTTCCCTTTTTTTAAGAATTGCAGTTAATTTGAACTTGCATTTTAAATTTAAATTAATTGTATGGGAATTCTACTTCCACTGCCTGCTAATCTCATAACAGCAAATTGCTGTACACACTCCCACATTCAAAGAATTTTTCCAGCCGGAAAGTGGTATTTGAACTATTTCATCAGCAAGTTTAAGTGTCTCTTCTGATATTCCTAAAGCTTCATTTCCTAATATTAGTGCACATTGTTTTTTAAAATCAGTTTTGGATAGATCTTTTGCATTTGAAGTCGTTTCAACAGCATAAATCGTGAATCCATCTTTCTTTAAGTCTGTGACAACCTCTTCAGTAGAGGAGTTAGATGACCATTTCACATATTCATCTGTACCCATTGCGGTTTTCTGCACTTTCTTGTTTTCCGGCGTAGGAGTGTAACCGCATAGATAAATTTGAGAAACACCAAAGCACTCCGCCGAGCGGAAAATTGAACCAACATTAAAGGCAGAACGCAGATCATCCAGGATCAGATAGAGTGGGATAGTTACTCTTTCTTTTAGGTGTTTATCATTTTTTAGAATAATGAATTCATCATCTTTCAGGTTTTTTCCGAATTCCTGTTCAATGGGAACTGCAAGTGCGAGGAATTCTCTTTTTGATGATCTCGTGATATCTTTACCAATTTCACATTTCATGTATGTAAGGTAAGTTTGGAATTCTTTAAGTAACTCTATTCGCAAAGGTTCATCCTGCCAGCAGGTATCAATTTTCGCGATAAGTTCGATCAGCTTTTTACCCTGTTTCATGTGGTTGAATCCCAGAAAATTATCTTTAGTAAATTTCATAAAAAAAAGAGGAAGCGATACTGCCTCCTCTAATAATACATTGTTTAATTACTTTTGACTTACTTTCTTTAAAACTTTTTTCTTAGGTGGTTTATATTCTTCTAATTCCGCTCTCAATTTTGCATTTTCTTTTGTTAATGCTTTGTTCTCAGCCTGCAGTTTTCGGAATCTTCCCAGGAAATTGTTATGTGTTTTTTGAGATGTTTCCCATTTTACTTTGTATTCCTGCCTTTTAGTTTGTAACATTGCATTTGATTTTTTAAGAGCATTCATCTCAGTTTTACTGTTTTTATTGCTCATTATCAAGGCTTTGTGCTGTTTCTCCAGGTGTTGCCATCTGAGTTTTTGCTTTTGATCCTGAGCATGTAATTTCTTATTGAGCTCATCTAATTTGTGATATTCTGCTTCGTAGTTCATCTTTTTCTCGGTTGCAATGACCTTCTTAGTTCGCTTGCCCGGTTTATTTTGTTTGATCTGCTGACTTTGCTGGGCACTTAAAAATATTACCAGACTGAGCAATATTAAGATAATAATCGTTTTCTTCATTTCTCCTCCCATTTCCTTTTATTTCTATCTGAAATCTTTCTAGTTAGATTATTGTGTCAATAATTTTGTTATAATGGTGTTATTTTTAGCTCTGTTTTACCTGAAGAGTTTTTTATTCAACTTGACATACTGAGAATGATAAATTGACTTAAAAGTCTTAGGAGGAGTAATGGAATACCGTAGAAAAATATTTGGCTACGAATGTGACATTTATGGTCATTTAAATAATGCAAATTATCTTCATCTGTATGAGGAAGCACGTGCCAATGCATTGGAAGAGATGGACATGTCTGTAGGTAATTTGAGTGAAGAAGGCATTCACATCTATCTTAGCGAAATCACACTCAATTTCAAATCAGGACTTCCGGTAGGAGAAAAGGTGACAATAGATACAAGAATGATAAAGGCTACCCGTGCAACCTCAATTTGGAAGCAGGAAATTTTTAATAATTCAAGTGAACTTTGTAATACAGCAATTGTGAGAGGTGTCTTTATTAAAGATGGGAAACCGTTTAGAATATCAAAAGAATTATTTGAAGATTATAAAAAATATATTCAAGCAGAGTAACTATTTTAATCAAACCATTTTAAAGTAAAATTGTAGCCAAGCCCAGGAAGGAAGCAAATCCACCAATATCAGTTAACATTGTAATTATAACACTGGAAGCCAGAGCAGGATCGATCTTCAGTGTTTTCATTATTACCGGAATTGATGAACCTACAAGCCCGGCAATGAACATATTACAAACCATTGATATCCCGAGAACTGCACCCAAAATAATGTTCCCTTTTAAGAGATAAGCAATAAGCATGGCAACTGAACCAATTAATATACCATTTATTATTCCCACTGTGATCTCTTTGGTTATTGCTCTGTAAGTATTGTAAAGTGTTAGTTCACCCAGTGCGATACCACGTGTGATCACGGTAAGAGTTTGTGTTCCGGAATTTCCTCCCAGACCGGCAACAATGGGCATGAGAACTGCCAAAAAAGATAAACGTGCTATAGTTCCCTCAAAAATACCTACAACACTTGAGACAAGTAGAGCAGTAAAAAGATTTAAGGTAAGCCAGGGAAGCCTCTTACGAACGGAGCTGAGAGGTGAAGTAAATACTTTATCTTCATTCTCCAAACCAACCATTTTATAAACATCTTCCGAAGCTTCATCGTCAATTACATCAATAATATCGTCAACCGTGATCCTACCGAGTAAACGGTTTTCTTTATCTACGACTGGTAAGATATAAATATCGTATTTACGGAATAACCCGGCAACCTCTTCCTGATCCATCTCTACTGGTGCAGAGATTACTTTTTTATCCATAATATCTAAAGCTTTCATCTCAGTTTTGCATAAAAGCAATTTTGATGCTTCCATAATCCCGATTAATTTATTTTCCTTATCAGTAACAAAAATGTAATAGAGCTTTTCAACATCATCATAATTAGCTCGTATATGATCGATCATCTCAGCACGGTTCATCTCCTTATTCACAGTGATAATCTCTTTCTGCATGATACCACCGGCGGTATCTTCATCATATTCCATAAGCTGCTTGATCTCATCGGAATCTTCTTTATCTATCTTTTGTAGAACATCCTTAAGCTGATGTTCAGCCAATTCAGCAGCAATGTCTGCAGCTTCATCAGAATCCATTTCATCCATGATCTTAACCAGACGTTTCTGTTGAATGGTTTCCAGAACATCTTCTCTCAATTCATCATGCAGGTCATACAGCACATCTGAAGCAAGTTCTGGGGAGAGATATGAGAATACTTTAACCTGGTATTCAGCGGGAAGTTCATTAATTATTTGAACTGCATCGGCAGGATGAAGCAGGTTGATCATACTCCTGATTTTTTTATGTTGTTCATTTTCAAACAAAGCTATAATTTGATCTATAGTTAACTTTAACATATCTAACTCCTTGCAAAGATTGTGTGAAAAATCGAATAATTCTGTCTATTTTTTTATTAACTATTTGGGTTTCTAACAGCATAAAGCTACAAATTTTAATTTCAGAATTAACGGTTATAATGCTATAAAAAAAGCCCCGAAAACGGGGCTTAAATATCGCTGATCAATTTGCAATACTAAATTAATCTTTTTTCTTTTTTGACTTTTTTTCTTCTACTTTTTCTTCTCTATGTGTAAATTCGATAATTGCCATTGGAGCACTATCACCACGACGGTAACCATTCTTCAATACTCTGGTATATCCGCCTTCAGTTGTCTCAAATCTAGGAGCGATCTCATCAAAGACTTTTTTTACAAGATCTCTGTTCTTAAGCACTTTGAATGCTAATCTGCGATGATGAACAGCACCCTTCTTTCCGTAAGTGATAACTCTTTCTGTCAGGCTTCTGATCTCTTTGGCTCTAGCTTGAGTTGTATTGATCCTTCCGTGTTTCACAAGGGAAGCAACAAGATTTTTAAGCATTAAATTGCGATGCCCTTTTTCTCTACCGAATTTTCTTCCGCTAACTTTATGTCTCATAGTATAATCCTTATTTCTTGGTAGTTACTTTATTCTTGGCATTTTCGATCTTCTTTAGGATACCGGAAACATCCATACCGAGAGAAAGTTCGTATTGATTAAGTAATTCATGTATCTCTTCGAGAGATTTCTTGCCAAAGTTTCTATATTTTAACATTTCATTTTCATTTTTCTCTACAAGTTCACCAATTTTATCTATCTTAGCAGCAGAAAGACAATTGCTGCAGCGAACTGAAAGTTCGAGTTCATTAACATTTGTAGATAAGATCTTTTCCATTCTCTCAAGTTCCGGATCCATTGCAATTTCTTCAATATATTCCGGTTCTTTCTCGAATAGTATAAGCGAATCATACAAATCTCTTAGGATTTTAGCGGAAAGATAAAGTGCATCTTTGGGATCTATACTGCCGTCTGTAGTGATTTCCATCATCAATTTATCAAAATCAATACGCTCACCAACACGCTGATTACCAACTTCGAAATTGACCTTAACAATGGGAGAATAGATAGAATCGATTGGAATAACACCAACTGATTTTTCTTCCATATCATGATTATCTGCAGCGACATAACCTCTTCCTATACCGATCCATAATTCTATCATGAAATCAATATCTTCGGTCATTTCAATAAGCTCTAGATCTTTGTTAATAATCTTTACATCACCGGTTTCTTGAATATCACCAGCAGTAATAACACCCACGCCCTTATGCTCTAAAACAAGTTTTTCTTCACTAACTGAATCAGTTTTAATAACCAGTTTTTTCAGTTTTAAAATTAGGTCTATAAAATCTGATGTTGAACCCGGGATAGCAGTAAATTCGTGATGTAAACCTTCGATTTTAACATAACGTACTGCAGCACCCTGAATAGATGAAAGCAATACTCTTCTCAGTGTATTTCCGATGGTTGTAGCAAAACCAGATTCTAATGGTCCAATTTCAAATTTTCCGTAGGTCGAGCTATATGTTTTTTTCTCGACTACTACTGATTCCGGCAACTGTAACGGTTCTAGGAATTTCATATAAGATCTCCTAATCTACTATTTGGAATAATATTCAACGATCAAACGTTCATCAGTATCAAGTTGGATCTGCTCACGAGTTGGGATACTGATAATTTGACCTTTAAATTTATCCTTATCAACTTTGAGCCATTCGATACTATCAACTTCAGTTGAAGCTTCCATCGCTTCCTGGATTAAAAGCATTTGTCTGCTTTTTTCCTTAATTAATATTTCATCATCTGCACGAACATTAAACGAAGGAATATCTACCTTTCTTTCGTTAACTAATACGTGGCCGTGACGAATAATTTGTCTGGCTGCTTTTCTAGAAGGAGCAAAACCCATACGATAAACAATATTATCTAAACGTGTTTCCAGTATCTTAAGTAAGTTTTCTCCGGTCATACCTGATGTTTTGGCAGCCATCTTAAAATATTTTCTAAATTGCTTTTCTAACACACCATAAGTTCGGCGTACTTTTTGTTTTTCTCTCAAATGTACACCATAATCACTCACTCTTTTTCTAAAACCTCGGGCATTACCATGTTCTCCGGGAATAAATGGTCTTCTATCAAAAGCACATTTTTCGGAGTTGCAGCGTGAACCTTTGAGGAATAATTTTGTTCCTTCTTTTCTACATAATTTACAAGATGATCCTGTATATCTCGCCATAATATAATCCTTATACTCTTCTAGTTTTTCTTGGTCTGCAGCCATTGTGAGGGATTGGTGTTCTATCTTCGATCAACGTGATCTCCAAACCATTTGTATTGAGTGCACGAATTGCAGATTCTCTACCACCACCAGGACCTCTAACAATAACTTTAACTTTATTTACGCCCATCTCTATTGCTGCTAAAGCTACTTCTTCTGCTGCTAACTGTGCTGCAAATGGAGTGCTTTTCTTAGATCCTTTATATCCAATCTTACCACCACTTGACCAGGTAAGAATATTTCCAGCTTTATCTGTTATTGAAACGATAGTATTATTGAAACTGGAATGAATATGAGCCACACCTTCGTTATACGAAAGTCTTACTCTTTTCTTCTTTCTAACTTTAGTATCTACTTTTGCCATCATTCACTCCCTTACTATCTCTTTCTGCCCTTTCGGGTTCTAGCATTTGTATGTGTACGCTGTCCACGAACCGGAAGATTCGATTTATGGCGAATGCCGCGATAACAGTTAATTTCCATAAGGCGTTTGATATCCAATGCCTTCTGAGTTCTCAAATCACCCTCAACAACATAATCATCAAGAATGATCTCACGTAGTTTCTTTTCCTGTTCAACGTTGAGATCTTCAACTTTGATATTCTCATCGATGCCTACTTTCGCAAGAATTTGTTCAGCAGTGGATTTGCCTATTCCATAGATATAAGTAAGTCCGATAACTATTCTTTTTTCTCTTGGTAATTCTATCCCTGATATATGTGCCAAGCTTCCTCCTTATCTAACCTTGACGTTGCTTATGCTTTGGATTACTAGAGCAATTAATTCTAATAACACCATTTCGTTTGATTATAATGCAATCTTTACACATTTTTTTCACAGATGCTCTGACTTTCATCTAATTCTCCTATTTATAACGATATACTATACGCCCACGATTCAAATCGTAGGGAGACAATTCAACTTTAACTTTATCACCTGGTAAGATCTTAATATAATGCAGTCGCATTTTACCAGAACTGTGAGCAAGAATTTCATGCCCATTTTCTAATTCAACTTTAAATGTTGTGTTTGGAAGTGCATCCAACACAACACCTTCAACTTCAATAACGCCTTCTTTAGCCATAATTATATTACTCTCTAATACTCAGTTAAAAGTTCAGCTTCATTCTCAGTGATAAGAATGGTATGTTCAAAATGAGCAGATAACGAACCATCTGCTACAAAAAATTCCCAACCTTTCTCGATCACTCGATTGGTTCCGATATTAACCATTGGTTCTATCGCAATTGTCATACCTTTTTTCAATCTTGGTCCTTTTCCTTTTAAACCAACATTAGGAACGACAGGATCTTCATGCAGTGATCTTCCGATTCCATGACCAGTAAGATTATCAGCCACAAAATATTCTTGTGACATCACATATGATCCAATTGCATGCGATATATCTCCAACTCTGGCTCCATCTCTTGCCTGAAAAATTCCCCTTTTAAGAGCTTCTCTGGTTACTGTCATTAATGTAATAGCTTGTTCTGAGATTTCACCAACTTGAAACGTTTTAGCTGCATCACCATAAAATCCGTCTTTATAAACACCAACATCTATTCCAATAATGTCACCTTCTTGAAGGATCTGTTTTTTGGAAGGAATGCCATGCACAATACATGAATTTGCAGATGAACAAATAGCCGCGGGAAAAGGAGGTAAGCCAGGAATAGAATATCCCTTAAAGGCAGCTTTACCAGCCTCATTCCGAATCAACTCATCAGCAAATCTGTCGATATCGTATGTGCTTATACCCGGTTTGATGATATCATCCAATTTGTGAAGCAGCAGTCCAACAATGCGATTACTTTCGCGCATTTTGGCGATCTCATTATTATTCTTGATAGTTATCATACTACTTCATCCACTTCATTTATAAAATAAAGAACTAGCGTCTTCTTCCACGAAGTTTTCCTTTTTTCATGAAACCTTCGTAGTGTCTCATTACAAGGTGAGATTCGATCTGCTGAAGAGTATCCAGCGCCACACCAACGATAATGATAAGACCGGTTCCTCCAAAATAGAATGGAAGATTGGCCCATTTTGACATAAATTGGGGCAGTACAGCAACAAACGCAAAAAAAGTCGCACCCGGAAGTGTAATTCGTGTAAGTACATGATTAATGTAATCAGATGTTTTCTTCCCTGGTTTACGACCGGGAATAAATCCACCGTACTTTTTCATGTTCTCTGCCATCTCAATAGGATTTAATACCATTGCTGTGTAGAAATATGCGAAGAAAATGATAAGTCCTACATATAGAATTGTGTATAATGCCGCACCAGGTGATAAATATGCAACGAGTGAATTCATAAATTCGCTATCTTTAAAGAAAGTAGCAATTGTACGAGGGAACATCAAAATTGAGGAAGCAAATATAATTGGAATCACACCGGCGGTATTCACCTTAAGTGGAATGTGTGTACTCTGTCCGCCATAAACCTTTCTTCCAACAATTCTTTTTGCATATTGAACTGGTATTTTGCGTATACCTTCTGTGACCAAAACAACCGAAGCAGTAACCACAACCATTACTAACAGTACAGCAACAGCCATGAAAATACTCATAGCCCCTACTCTTACCATTTGGAACATTTGTGCAAAACCAGCTGGATAACGAGCAATAATACCGGCAAAGATGATCAATGAGATACCATTCCCAATACCATGTTCTGTGATCTGCTCTCCAAGCCACATAATAAACATAACACCTGTCACCATGGTTACTACGCTTGTAAATATAAATAAGAATCCCGGATTTGGAACTGCACCTTCTACACCTGATTGTAGGAACATACTGATACCCATTGCATTAAAAGCTGCAATAAATACTGTTCCGTATCTAGTATATTGTGCTATTTTCTTCTGCCCTTCGGCTCCTTCTTTCTTCAATCTTTCAAAAAATGGAATGACTCCACCCAAAAGTTGGATAACAATTGAAGTTGTGATATATGGCATGATCCCCAGCGCAAAAACAGATGCACGTCCAAGGTTACCACCAACAAAAAGGTCGAACATACCAAAAAGGTTTCCACCGGCTTGGCTGGCTCCTCCAATGAATTGTGATAAAGCGTCTGAATTTATTCCGGGAATGGGAATGTAACTTCCCAATCTATAGATTACCAGGATCATTGCTGTAAAGAGAATTTTCTTTTTAAGATCCGGTATTTTGAAAATATTACTTATACTCTTCCACACTTTATATAACCTCCGCCATTCCACCTTGCTTTTCGATCAATTCTTTTGCAATTTTAGAAAAAGCATTGGCTTTTATGATGATCTTTCTATCAAATGTTACAGACCCATTAGCTAGAACTTTAACAGGAGCTATTTCGCTGGCTTTTGGCTTACGGATCAAATTTAATTCTTCGAGTGATTTAATATCAAATTCTTTTGCTTCAAATTCATGAAGATCACCTAGATTTACAAATCTAAATTGTTTTATAAATATATTGGTAAAACCTCTTTTAGGTAAACGACGTTGCAAAGGCATTTGACCACCTTCAAACCAAGCTGGAATATTCCCGCCGGAACGTGATTTTTGCCCTTTGTGTCCTTTACCGGCAGTTTTACCGAATCCTGAACCATGACCTTTACCTAATCTTTTTTTACCACTCGTTATATCAGGACGTTCTAGATTATGAAGTTTCATTATTTCTCCTCTTACTACTGCTTAGTTTTGCTTGAAGCTGTTTTCTTTGGAACAGCTTTCTTCGGTGTAACTTTCTTAGATGTTGTTTTCTTAGGTGCTGCTTTTTGTACAGTTGTCTTCTTTGCTGCTGGTTTCTTTTTAGAAGCTTTCTTTGGTGCCGTTTTCTTTGGAACAGCTTTCTTCAGTGTATCTTTCTTAGATATTGTCTTCTTAGGAGCTGTCTTTTTTACAATTGTCTCCTGTGTTGCTGGCTTCTTTGTTGCTGTTTTCTTTAGAGCAGCTTTCTTTGGTGCTGCCTTTTTCTCAACTGCTTTTTTTACAACAGGTGTCTTAGTAGTTTTTTTCTCTTCTTTGATCTCTTCAACTTTTAAAAGATGAGCGACTTTGAAGACCATACCGCGGATGACAGGGTTATCATCATGAATTCTTGATCTATTGATCTTACCAAGACCGAGTGCAATAACCGTTCTCTTTTGATCTTCCTTTCTATGAATCGTACTGCGGATCTGAGTTACTTTTAGTTTCATTTAACTGCCTCCTCAGATTTTTTCTGACCACTGATCTCTTCAATTGTTTTACCGCGAAGTCTGGCAATTTGAGAAATAGTTCTCAGATTTTTCAAGCCATTAATTGTTGCCTTAACAACATTGCCAGAAGTATTTGAACCTAAGGATTTTGTAAGAATATCTTGTACACCTACAGCTTCCAGAATAGCACGAGCAGGTCCACCGGCAATAATTCCTGTACCGGGAGATGCTGGTTTAAGCATAATCCTACTAGCCCCAAAACGACCGATTATCTCATGAGGGATAGTTCCTTTTACGATTGGAACAGTAAACATTGTTTTTCCTGCTTTTCCTTTCGCTTTTTTAATAGCATTTACTATCTCATTAGCTTTCCCTGTTCCTACACCCACATTACCTTCTTTATTTCCCACAACAACTGTTGCGTTAAAACTAAAGTTCCTACCACCCTTCACAACCTTTGCAACACGATTAGTATCTACAATTTTTTCAACTGCAAATTCGGGTTCATTTGAACGAGGATTTCTTTTTCTTTTATCCAAAATTCCTCCTAAAATTCTAAACCAGCTTTACGAGCGCCTGCGGCCAGAGCTTTCACTCTGCCATGGAATAAATATCCCGCTCTATCAAAACAAACTTTTTTGATCCCTTTCTTAAGAGCGATCTCACCTAGTTTTTGTCCGACTTCAAAGCTTTGTTCTGTTTTCTTTTTAGATCTATCAATTTTCAGATCTTTTGCAATAGTAGAGAATGATATTAATGTTGTACCGGTAGTATCATCTATGATCTGAGCGCTTATATTCTTTAAACTTCTGAAAACTGCCAGACGCGGCATTTCAGGAGTTCCAAAGATATTACTTCTAATTGAACGTTTCCTTTTAGCACGAGCTACATATCTTTTATAGGAAACTGATTTCTTATTTATCATGTTTACCTCCTAAACTGTTGCAGCAGTTTTGCCAGGTTTAATTCGCACATATTCACCTGTATAACGTATACCTTTACCTGTAGCATAGTTCAATGGAGGTCTACATTTTCTAACCTCTGCAGCAAATTTACCTATATCTTCTTTATGGATTCCACTAACTTTGATATTAGCTTGAACTCCAAGAGCACCTTGCTCTCTTCTTGGAACTAATTCAGCTTCCACTTTAAGGTTCTCAGGAATCTGCAAAAAGATATCATGAGAAAAGCCAACACTGAGCTTCAGCCATGTTCCTAATACTTCTGCTGAATATCCGGTTCCAATAATCTGTAATTCTTTAGAATAACCTTCTGAAAGACCAATGATCATATTATTAACTAATGATCTTGTGAGACCATGAAAAGATTTCTGTAATTTGGAATCATCTTTTCTGCCCAAAATTAATTCATTCTCTTCTTGTTTGATTGTAATCCCATCATTAAATTTATAATTCAGTTCACCATTCTTAGAAGAAATAGTAATAATATTATTCTTAATATCTACCTTAATACCTTCTGGTACCGGTACAGGAGTTTTTCCAATTCTAGACATAATATCCCTCCTCTACCATACTTTACAGATGTACTCACCGCCGACTTTCATCTCGCGAGCATCTCTATCTGTAATTACGCCTTTATTAGTAGATATAATAGCACAGCCTGTGTTATTATAAACAGAAGGAATATTCTTAGAATTAACATAAACCCTAAGACCTGGTTTACTAATTCTCATGATACCCTTCAAAACAGCTTCGCCCTGGTTTGTATAACGAAGGTTAATAAAGATCTTCTTTCTATAAATTTTCTTTTCTGGTTCTCTTTCGAGAAGTTCATAACTATTAACATAATTCTCATTAGAGAGAATTTTTACAAGAGCTTCATTTACATTACTATAATTAACGATAACCGTTTTATGGTCCGCCCGATATGCGTTCCTTATCATAGTAATAGCATCAGCGATCGGATCTGTACAACTCATTTTTTCTCCTTAATCCCTTAATATTTTATTACCAACTAGCTTTTTTAACTCCAGGTATTTGACCTTCAGAAGCCAATTTCCTAAAGCAAAGACGGCATACTCCAAAATCTCTCATGAAGGCTCTGGAACGACCGCATATTTTACAACGAGAATATTTCCTTACTGAATACTTTGGAGTTCTTTTCTGTTTTACGACCCATGATTTCTTAGCCAAAATTACCTCTTCCTAATTTTTCTTGAACGGCATGCCAAGGAAACGAAGAAGTTCTCTTCCTTCTTCATCATTATCGGCGGTAGTTACTATTGTTATATCTAAACCTCTAACGGCATCAATCTTATCAAATTCAATTTCAGGAAAAACGGTTTGTTCTTTAACTCCTAAAGAAAAGTTGCCGCGTCCATCAAAAGATTTTGTTGATGTGCCCCTAAAGTCCCTAACTCTTGGAATAACTATCGAGATAAGTCTATCAATAAATTCATACATGACCTCACCACGAAGAGTTACTTTACATCCGATTGGCATTCCTTCTCTTAATTTAAAATTAGAGATAGATTTTTTTGCCTTTGTAATAATCGGTTTCCTACCTGTAATAACCGTGAGTTCTTTTACAGCATTATCTAATAACGCTTTATTTTCCGTAGCTTCACCAACTCCAATATTAACAGATACTTTCTCCAGTCTTGGAACACAATGCACATTCCCAAATCCAAAATGTTTCATTAGAGAAGGAACTACTTCTTTATTGTATTTTTCTTGTAATCTATTCATCCCCATCTCCCTTAGACCTCATCACCGGTTTTTTTACAAACACGAGTTCTGGAGTCTCCATGCTTTTTAAATACTGCACGAGTTACATCATTGATCTTGTCGTTGTATAATTTCACATTTGAAATATGAATCGGAGCTTCCATTTCTACGATCCCGCCTTGTTGGTTCTGTTGATTAGGCCGGATGTGTTTTTTAATAAAATTCACTTTTTCAACAATTACCCTGTTTTCTTTTGGTATTGCTTTAAGAACTCTACCTTTAACCCCTCTGTATTTCCCAGCAATAACTACAACATTATCACCTTTTTTGATTCTCATTTTCTTTGTACTTTGCTTTTTACTATTATTTTTAAACATAATTACCTCTAAAGAACTTCCGGTGCCAGAGAGATGATTTTCATAAATCCATGCTCTCTCAATTCACGTGCTACAGGTCCAAAGATACGAGTTGCAACCGGCTCTAATTTCTCATCAATGATAACAGCTGCATTATCCTGGAAACGAATATATGTTCCATCAGGTCTGCTAACTTCTTTGTGAGTTCGCACGATCACCGCTTTTTCTACTGCACCTTTTCTGATCTTGCCACTTGGAGTTGCTGATTTAATTGCAACAATAATTACATCTCCAAGACTGGCATATCTTCTTTTTGATCCACCAAGAACTTTGATGCATTCAGCTTTTTTTGCCCCGGAATTATCCGCTATAATTAATCTTGTCTGAGCTTGAATCATTTCAGACTCCTTATTTACTTTTCGTAATTATTTTGCTCAATGACCATCTTTTGTGACGACTTATCGGGTTGCTTTCTTCAATAAGAATAACATCTCCGATACCACATTCATTCTTTTCGTCATGAGCTTTAAATTTATTATGTCTTCTAACAATTTTCTTATATAGTGGATGCTTGAACTGACGCTCAACTTTCACTACTATTGTTTTATCCATTTTGTCACTAATTACAGTGCCTGTTTTGGTTAATTTTCTAGCCATTTTAACCTCTTAATTCCTTTTCTTTTAAAAGAGTTTTCATGCGAGCAACGTCTTTTTTAATATCTTTTATCTTGTTTGCGTTCTCCAGGCGGTTCATTGATTTTTGAAATCTTAAATTAAACAACTCTTCCTGGCTATCATGAAGTTTTTGTGCTATTTCATCATTAGTCAATTCACGCAATTCTGTAATTTTCATTATTCAATTCCCTCTCTAGTCTCTAATTTGATTTTCACAGGAAGTTTGTATCCTACGAGACGGTTGATCTCTTTTGCGGTTTCCAGATCAACACCCTCAAATTCAAATAATATTCTACCGGGTTTAACAACCGCTACCCAATATTCCGGAGCTCCTTTACCTTTACCCATACGAGTTTCAGCAGGTTTTGCAGTAATTGGTTTATCCGGGAATATTCTGATCCACAATTTTCCGGTTCTTTTCATTTTACGTGTGATCGTAATACGTGCAGCCTCAATTTGACGACTTGAGATCCAGCCTGGTGCAATAGTGTATAATCCGAAGTCTCCAAAATTAAGTGTACTGCCGCGATGAGCTAACCCTCTGGTTCGTCCTTTCTGCATTTTTCTATATTTAACTTTTTTTGGTGCTAACATTTATCAATCTCCTGAATTAATTAAGAATATCACCTTTGTAGATCCAAATCTTTATACCGATAATCCCGTATGTTGTGTTAACTTCGGTAAGAGCATAATCAATATCGGCTCTTAAAGTATGAAGAGGTGTTCTACCTTCATGATATCTTTCGGTACGTGCCATTTCAGCTCCGCCTAAACGACCTGCACATTGAACCTTAATTCCTTCAACGCCACTTCTCATTGCATTTCGGATCGCAAATTTCATGGCTCTTCGGAATGAGATCCTTCTTTGAAGCTGAGATCCAATTTCTTTTCCTACAAGTTTTGCATCTGACCATAGATCTTTGATCTCCTGAACATTCACAAACACGTTTAATTCATTCTTTTTGTTTTTATTTACAAGAACTGTTAATTCATTACGTAATTTCTCGATTTCTGAACCCTTACGACCAATAACTTGTCCGGGTCTTGCAGTATGGATATCAATTGTAACTGATTTTGTTTTTCTCTGGATAATGATCTTAGAGATCATTGCATCCTTAAGTCGATTATTAATGTATCTCTTGATCTTAAGATCTTCATGAAATTTATTAATATAATCCTCACCTGATGCAAACCATATTGAATCAAAGTCTTTGTTTACGCCAATTCGGTAACTAACTGGATTAACTTTTTGTCCCAAGGGTAGCCTCCTCTTCTTTATCCAAAATTTGCAATGTGATGTGGCAAGTTCTTCTTCTAATAACAGTTGCTCTTCCTTGAGCACGAGGTCTCATTCTTTTCATAATAGGACCATCATCGGCAAAAACTTTGCTGACTAACATGTTATCAATTTCAATCTTTCCTTCTTTCATTGTTGCATTTGCAATTGCAGAACTAAGAAGTTTGCCAACATCAGCCGCCACGCTTTTCTTCGAGAATAGCAGTATTTTTTGAGCTTCGGGTACAGTTTTGCCGCGGATGAGATCAAGAATCAATCTCGCCTTTCTGGCCGAACCTCTTAAGTTCCTAACTCTGGCTGTTGCTTCCATTACTATCATCTCCCTTTTTCTTTAATCTTGACTTTTCGTTTTATGACCACGGTATATACGGGTGGGAGCAAATTCCCCTAATTTGTGTCCAACCATATTTTCTGTTATATACACAGGTATAAATTTACGACCATTATGAACTGCAAATGTGTGCTCTATAAATTTTGGTAAAACGGTTGATCTTCTTGACCAGGTTTTAATAACTTCCTTTTTACCTGATTCATTTAATACATCTACTTTCTTCTCGAGATGTTTATCTACAAAGGCTCCTTTCTTAATCGATCGAGACATAATTCTTCCTTCTATCGTTTCTTTTTAGATTTAATAATATACTTATCAGAGTACTTACGTTTCTTGCGAGTATGACCACCTTTGGCCAATACACCCCATGGTGATACAGGATGTCCGCCACCAGATGTTTTCGCTTCACCACCACCCATTGGGTGATCAACTGGATTCATGGCAACACCACGAACAGTTGGGCGAATACCTTTCCAGCGATTACGTCCAGCTTTACCTATAGCAATTGAATCATGTTCTGTGTTTCCAACCTGTCCAATAGTAGCGTAGCATTCTCGTCTAATTTGATGAATATCATTTGATGGCATTTTCACGTGAACATATCCACCTTCTTTAGCTACTACTTGTGCATATGATCCTGCGCTTCGAGCAATTTGACCACCTTTACCCTGTTTGAACTCAACATTATGAATAATTGTTCCAAGTGGAATTCTATCAAGCGGTAAAGCATTTCCAACTTTGATCGGAGCTTTAGATCCTGAAATTATTTGATCTCCTACTCCGATACCTAATGGAGCAAGAATGTATCTTTTCTCTCCATCAACGTAAAAAAGTAAAGCGATTCTGGCGCTTCTATTAGGATCATATTCAATAGCTGCAACTTTTGCAGGAAATTCATATTTGTTTCTTTTGAAATCAATGATTCTATAATGTTTTTTATGACCACCACCACGATGCCGGCAGGTAATTCGACCATGATGATTTCTTCCAGCTTTTTGTGGAAGAGGTCTTGTCAGAGATTTTTCCGGTTTTATTTTTGTGATCTCTTCGAAAGTAAAACCGGTTTTGAATCTCATCGTCGGAGTAATTGGTCTATATTTTTTAATTCCCATTCTAAATCTCCCTAAGCCTCAAACTCAGCAATTGAATCACCTTCTTTAAGTTTGACTATAGCTTTTTTCCAGTCAGCACGTTTTCCAGTATATCTTCCCATTCGTTTAACTTTACCGTGTTGACAGATTGTATTTACTCTGATCACGCCCACATTGAAAATGTTTTCAATTGCTTTAGCGATCTCAATCTTATTTGCATTAACACTTACCTTAAATGTATAACTGTTTGTAGCATTTTGAACTGAAGAAGTTTTTTCAGTTATCATTGGGGCAATAACTATTTCTCTTGCCTGTTTCATTTTGCAAATACCTCCTTCATTTTATTCAATGCAGCTTCGGTAAGAATAAGACAGTTGCAGTGAAGTACTTCATATGGATACACACAATCAGCTCTATCCAAAGTAACATAAGGAATATTAGAAAAAGATCTTATGATATTCAGATCACTTCCATCAATAAGAATAAGTTTTCTGCTTCTTTCCGGAGCTATCTTAGCGAGTAATTCTTTAGCAGCTTTTGTGTTCGGTTTGTTGAAAACAAGTGAATCAATTAATATGATCTGTTTTTCATTAGCTCTTTCTGTAAGTGCAAGTTTTAATGCTAGTTTTTTCTTTTTCTTTGGAATTTTTTTATACCAGTCTTTAGGTTTAGGACCAAAAGCAACACCACCACCAACACGAAGTGGAGTTCTCAAGTTACCAGGTCTTGCATTACCTGTACCTTTTTGTTTAAATAATTTTTTTCCACTACCATGTGCATCAGCACGAGTTTGTGTAGAAGAATTTCCCTTTCTTTGATTACCTAGATAAGTCTTAATAACTTCATAAATTAAAGCTTTGGGATTTTTTGATTCTACGGCAAAAAGGGATTTAGGAAGTGTCTTTGTTCCTATCTCTTCACCTTTCATTGAATATTTATTTATCTTTAACATTTATTTCTCCCAATCACAGTTCTTTTCTAAGACGGACAATTGAATTTCTATGTCCGGGAACAGCACCCTTAACCATAACCAGATTTCGCTCAACATCAACCTTAACAACTTTTAAGTTAAGAACTGAGACTTTATCTACGCCCTGATGCCCGGGAAGTTTTTTCCCTTTGAATACTCTTGCTGGAGTTGCGCATTGTCCTATTGAACCTGGTCCTCTATAAGATTCATGAACACCATGTGTTGCTTTAAATCCGTGGAAGTTATGACGCTTCATAACACCTTGAAATCCTTTACCTTTTGAAGTTCCTGTAACTTTTAGTAGTTCATGCTCTTTAAACATACTTACGTCAAAAACTTCACCTTCATTAATATCTTTATACAGTTTAAGACGAAATTCTTTGAGATACTTGTAAGGAGGACTGTTATATTTCTTAAAGTGCCCCAACATCGGTTTGCTGATTTTCTTCTCATCTACTTCTTCAAATCCCAACTGCACTGAATCATATCCATGCTTATCTTTGTTTTTACGATGAATAACACGACATGGTCCAGCCTTAATAACGGTTACAGGAATTACATTCCCTGTTTCGTCAAAAACTTGGGTCATCCCGATTTTTTTTCCAATTAATCCTATCATCTCAAACTCCTTTACGTCCTGATCTCAACATGTACACCAGCAGGAAGATTTAATTTCTTTAATGCTCCTGTAGTTTGCGGTGTAGGATTTACTATATCGATCAATCGTTTGTGTACTAACATTTCAAATTGTTCTTGTGCTTTTTTATTAACGTGTGGAGATTTTAAGACTGTATATAGAGATCTTTCTGTAGGCAGAGGAATTGGACCAACGATTTTTGCGCCAGTGTTTTTTGTATTTTTTACGATCTCTGCTACAGATTTATCTAATAAGCGATAATCATACGCTTTAAGTCTTATTCTGATCTTATTCTCGTTATTTGTTTTTCCCACTATTACCTCCGAGATTACTCGCTAACTTCGCTAACAACGCCAGCACCTATAGTTCTTCCACCTTCACGGATCGCATAACGAAGACCTTTCTCCATTGCGATCGGTGTGATAAGCTCTGCTGAAATCGTTACATT
>JAQICU010000343.1 GCA_027858325.1 Candidatus Cloacimonadota bacterium | reverse complement strand
CATCCTTAATTGCCTTCTTCATATTAATTACACTCATTTTGGAAGCCGGTTCTCGACCTAAAATGATATTTTGAGCTACCGTAAAAGGTTTTACTAACATAAAGTGCTGGTGAACCATCCCAATCCCATGATCAATAGCAATATTTGGATTTGTGATATTTACTTTTTTCCCGTTAATAATGATCTTACCTGAAGTGGGACTATATAATCCGTAAAGTATGTTCATCAAGGTTGATTTTCCAGCTCCATTTTCGCCAAGTAAGGCATGTACTTTTCCTTTGAATACATCGAGATTAACTGAGTCATTGGCTACAAAGTCGCCAAATTTTTTAGTAATGTTCTTCATCTCAATCACTTTTGTAAGTGAGCGTGTTACATTTTCATATCACATATCACTCTCTCTAAATAATGAATTATTTATTTGAATTTTATATATGTCGTGTCAAGAATTAAATAATCCCCCACCTCTTTCAGAAAAAAAAATGGCTCAAAATATTTTGAGCCATTTGTGAGGTTAGTATTACTCAAAATTATTAGCATAAATCTTTGTATTTTTTCAGAATTTCCAGCACTTTATTAATATCAGCTTCTGTATGATCAGCATTAACCTGGAACCTGATCTCTTCATCGCCTTTTGGTACGACCGGAAAGTTGAGACCTGTTCCCAGAACACCATGCTTAGTTAGATAATTTACTAATTTTGTTGTTTCTGCTGTATCGCGCACCATCAGCGGAACAACCGGATGTGGACCTTCAATTGTTTCAAATCCTAAGTCTTTTAATCCGTCTTCAAATTTCTTGGTTATAGCAGCCAGGTGGCCTAATCTTTTAACTCCCCATTCGCTATTCACAATTTCTAGAACCTTTAACGTAGCTGCAGCTTCTGAACAAGTTATCGGGTTAGAGTAGATATACATTGGAGCAGATTCACGTAAATAATCTAATACAGTTTTGGAAGCTACTACATAACCACCATTCACGCCAAAAGCTTTTCCTAAAGTTCCAATCAGAATATCAACTTTCGCACCTGTAAATTCTTCAGTTCCTCTACCGGTTTTTCCAAAAGCTCCAACACCGTGAGAATCGTCAGCGATCGTGATAACACCTTCCTCGAATTTATCATCGAACTTAGCACAAATTTCCGTCAGTTCATTAAGAGGAGAAAAATCTCCACGCATACTGAATATACCATCTGTAATAACTAAACAGCGCTTTCCCTTACCAACCGCTTCATTCAATTTTGCTTCTAGATCATTCATGTCGTTGTGTTTATAGATCATTTTTGCAGCAGGTCGTGAGAGCCGCATTGCTTGAATAATACAATTATGATTCAATTCGTCGGAAACTACAACCGTCTCTTTTGTCGTTAACGGATAAATAACACCTAAACTTGTTACATAAGCTGAGCTAAATATCATTCCTGCTTCGCGTTCATGGAATTCTGCAAGTTTCTTCTCTAAAGCAATATGCGGTGTATGAGTACCACTGATAAAACGAACCGCGCCCGGTCCTACACCAAATTGTTGGGCAGCTTCTTCTTCAGCCTCGATAACTTCCTGATTCATTGACATTCCGAGGTAGGAGTTTGCATTCATTTTGATGAATTCTTGTTCTCCATAACCTACTAAAATATAACGTGGGCCAAATTCACCTTTTGCTTTCTTGATTTCGCGAATTACCTTTTCCACACCCTTATCTCTTCCGCTGGTACGTAAGTTTTCCAGATTTTTGTTAAGTGCAGCATTTAATCTTTCAAGTGCCATAATTTCTTCTCCTCTTATTTATTCTTCTATTATTATTATTGCTGATGCTACATCTTTTAGATGCGATAAAGAAACGTGAATATACCCAAGTTTAATATCCACAATTATCTGTTTTGCTTTTCCATACAGATGAACCATTGGCTTCCCTTTTTCATCATTTAAAATCTCAATATCTTTAAATTGTAAACCTTCACTCCAACCAGTGCCAACAGCTTTCAGAAACGCTTCTTTTGCAGCAAAACGAGCTGCGAAACTTTCGGCATAGTTGTTTTTAGATTCACAATATTCTATTTCTTTAGCTGTAAATATCTTCTCCTTGAATTTAGTTGAACCATCTATCTGTTTCTTTATTCTTTTTACTTCAATGTCATCGATGCCAACTCCGAAAATCATTATTTCAACTTTTTAGTCAACACAGTTAACATATCTGCGGTCATTTTTGCAAGATCAAAATCGTAATTCCAAGCCCATTCCTCAGTAGCTGCAGAATCATCCATATTATTTGGCCAGCTTGCAGCGATTGCTTGACGAATAGGATCTACATCATAATCTAATTTAAATTCAGGAATGTGTTTACGGATTGAAGCCCCTAACATTTCCGGGTCAAAACTCATTGTAGAAATATTAAATGCATTTCTGTGAATAAGTTTGGCAGGATCTGCTTCCATCAAATCTACTGCTGCCTTAAGAGCATCGGGCATATACATCATATCAAGAAATGTTCCAGCTTCTAAAAAGCAAGTATATTGTTTCTTTTTTATTGCTTCATAATAAATATCTACTGCATAATCGGTAGTTCCACCACCAGGTAGAGTCTCATTAGAAATGATTCCTGGATATCGTACTCCACGAGTATCTACATTAAATCTCTTAAAGTAATAATCACAAAGTAATTCACCGGCAACTTTAGTTACGCCATACATTGTGTTAGGTCGTTGAATTGTATCCTGAGGTGTATCATCCGGAGGTGTGGAAGGACCGAATGCACCGATTGAACTCGGCGTGAAAACTGCGCATTTGTATTCGCGAGAAACTTCCAATACGTTGTAAAGCCCATTGATATTCACATTCCAAGCTAAATTTGGTTTTGCTTCCGCAACAGCAGAAAGAATGGCTGCTAGATGATAAATTGTATCTATTTCATATTTTTTAACAACATCTGCAACTTTTTGCGCATCAGTACAATCTACGATCTCAAAGGGACCTGATTCTAATAATTTTCCTGTAGGTTTTGTTCTATTGCCCCCAGCTACAACATTATCATTTCCATAAAGTTTTCTTAATAACATTGTTAATTCTGAGCCGATCTGACCAACTGAACCTGTAACTAAGATTTTTTTCATAATATCTCCAAGCAATTTTTTTGGGAAAAATGTTTATCAGCTTTATTTTGTCAATTAGAAATTCTTGGAAAAAAGTATTTTTCTAATCGCCTTCAAAATTGTATTTATAACTGTAACCATTGCAAAGTAGTTGACAATAAATTTTCAACTGCTGATCTTGGATTTGTAAACAAATTATTAAGGAGGTTGAATATGAGAAATCTGATGATTACATTATTACAAATAGTTGTAATAATATTTTTTCTTACTTCTAATATACATTCAGAACTAAAGCCTTATGATGGACCTGAATTTGATCTAATTTCCTATAGGTTAAAAGTAGAAAAATCTAAAATTCCCGGAAGTGGATATACTCAGAATAAACCTGATCCGTTAAATAGACTTACTGAAAAATTGGTACAAAAGGGTATGGAATATGTTGAAAAATATGGTTTAGAAAACACAATCT
>JAQICU010000313.1 GCA_027858325.1 Candidatus Cloacimonadota bacterium | reverse complement strand
GTTAAAAAAGATAAACTTTCATATCTATTTGCTAAAGGTTAAAGTTCTTGATTTTATTAATATTAAAAACCTCACCCCAACCCTCTCCTAATTCGCTTTGCAGGAGAGGGAGAAGCTGTTCGCCTTCTAACCTTTGATAATATAGATTTCAATCTCGATTCATTCGGTGTTTAATATTTCTGCAATAAACTACTTAATCCATTCTATAGGTTACTCAATATAAATATTTCTTGCCATAAATGCCTCATATTTTTTTTTAACTTTCTCGATTGCATATAGTTAGATTAAATTATTGTAGTCGGTGGTAAAAGTGGTTATGGAGATAACATGGTAGGAACATCAGATATCAAAAATGGATTGATCATAAGATTTAAATACGGTCTTTATGAGGTTGTTGAATTTCAGCATGTAAAACCCGGTAAAGGTGCAGCTTTTGTGCGTACTAAGCTTAAAAATGTAGAAACCGGTAAAGTGATTGATAACACCTTCCGAACCAGTGAAAAATTAGAAGATGTAAGAGTCGATAAAGAGAAGAAAGAATATCTCTACTTTGATGGAACTTTCTATGTTTTCATGGATACTGAAAGCTATGAGCAGATGCAAGTTGCCAAAGAAGTTATAGGGGATCTGGATAAATTTCTTATTGATAACATGACTGTTGGCATGAAGTTTGACCCCGATAAAAACATTCTGGGAATTGAATTACCAACAACTGTAATTCAGAAAATTGTAGATTGTGAACCAAATGTTAAGGGCAATTCTGCATCCGTAAGCGGTAAAAATGCTTCAACCGAAACCGGATTAGATATTACTGTCCCGTTCTTCATTGAAATTGGAGACGAAATTAAAATTGATACGCGCACTAGCGAATATGTTGAAAGAATTTAATAAATAAAATTATAAGGAGAGTAAGATGCCAAAAACAAGATCATTTTCTGCAAAACTTGCTCACGACATTAGTACTGAAGGAAAAACAATCTGTCCTAAGTGCAACCAGGAAATTAAAAAGGTTAAACTTATCCGTGCTCGCAATTCCAAAGCTAATTCATGGGCACCTAAGTACGATTTTGTGAGTATGTGTAAATGTAATGAAAAAGATATTTTAGCTGGAAAAATATAAAGTTAATTATCTTAAAAGTAGTTAAATAAAAACAATTCGTAACCCTCTTGTCTTAAACGATAGGAGGGTGTTTGTGTAGGATGGAAAAATGAAAAGATCGATTCTAATAATTCTTGCTGCATGCATTATCAGTCCATATCTCTTTGCAATGCCGCCGGTACCTGGAAAAGCAGACAACTCAAATTATAAAGTATATCCTTCAGAAAAATACGGTAAAAATAACTCATTATCCAGGAGCGAATTACCTCAGGACATTTTAGCTATTATGGTTGAATTCAGTGATGTTACTTTCGATATTGTTCCAGATTATCCAGATTCACTTGCTCATAACAAAGAATATTTTGAAAGACTCTTTTTCCATCTGGCTTCCTTTTATGCTGATGCTTCTCATGGAAATTATGTGCTCACAGAAAATAACTACACTGTTTGGAATGAAATATTCACTGTGCCTGAAACAATGGGCTATTATGGTGAAAATGATGAAGGCCACAACCAACAGATTGAACTTATATGTGAATTCTTGCAGGATGTAGTTTCACAGGCAGATGAAACCATCAATTTCAATAATTTCGATGCTATCATAATAATTCATGCCGGTACCGGTGAAGAAGGCGGTATCAATGAGGATGAGATTATCAGTACTTTTCTCACTCGTCGCTCTCTACAAGCTGGATTAGATCCGGAAAATGATGACTTCCCCGGAATTGATACAAATGATGATTTATATCTTACGGAATTTGTTATAATACCTGAAACAGAATGGTCACCTAATGCTGTTCCCGGTGAAGACACTATCTATAGCATTTTTGGACCTCTTGCTCATCATTTTGGGCACCAGATTGGATTACCAACCCTTTTTGATAACAATCCCGATAACGGCAAATCTTACGGGATTGGTGGTTTTGGTGTTATGGGAACCGGGGTCTGGAACGCTAATGGTTTTGTTCCTCCTTTACCTTGTGCCTGGTCACGTTACTATCTTGGCTGGGAAGATGATAACATTGTAGAAATTAATTCTTCTTTTGAGAATCTATCAGTTGTTTTCCCAATGGCAGAAGATGAAGAGACACCCAAACTATATAAGATCAATATTTCTGAGGATGAGTATTTCTTAGTTGAGAACAGACAGCAAAATCCTGATGGAAGTTATTTCATAAATGCTGACGGAGACACTCTTGCCACCTTCACTTTTGAGACTGTCGCGGGTCAAAACGTTTATCCGCCGGGGCATGCTTATGCCGGACAGCCAAAATTCAGTTTTATGGATAATTCCTACACTGGAAGTGAATGGGATTTCTATCTCCCCGGTTACGGTTTTGGTGCAGCTCCAGAAAATGACGGCTCCGGAATTCTGATCTGGCATATTGATGAAAATATTATTAACGAAAATTTTACTCCCGATTTCGAAGTTCATTCTGTGAATGGTGATGCTTCCCATAAAGGTGTTGATTTGGAAGAGGCTGACGGAATACAACATCTTGATTCCACCCTTCATGGTTACAGCAGTTTCTTTGGCTCAAAAGATGATTCATACAGAGAAGGAAACAACACATATTTTGGGAAAAATTACTTCAATGAGATTTTTTCTACTCCGACTGCCGAAAGTTATTATGGTGGTGTTCCACTCGAGATCTCTGATATTAGCAGCTCTGATTCTTTAATGACTTTTTCTGTGGAATTCGAATGGTCATTAAATGCTGAGTATTTAGGAGAGAATCCCTATGCTGCTGCATTATTAGATTTTGATGGTGATGGCGAAAATGAAATGTTCTATCCAATGCCCGATGGTGAGATCTATTTATGGAAAGATGATCTGCCTTATCCTGATTTCCCAATTGTAATAGCAAGCCCTTCGCAAATTTGCAACTATTATGCTTTTGATCCAGCTACAAACAGCATTCTTGTTCCAACTCAACCAGATGACAACAGTAATGCGATGTTGTTCCAAATTGATAATGATATTGTAGATTATAAAGAACTTATTTTATTCCAACTTGATAGAAGCTGGGCGGCTTCTCCGGTGGTAAACCCGGATGAAACAAACGAAAACAGAGTTTTTATTCCATTACACGACATTAATTCTTCCAACAGTGAGATCATTTTTTTAAACAGCAGCTATGAGGTGATTGAAACACTCAGTACACAGCGTATAGCTTCTAACCTGATATACAAAGATGATATTTTATACTTTGTTGATAATAGTTGGATCGTACATCAGATAACTCTTCCTGGTTATGAGCGTAGTGAATTCCCATTGGATATTGAAGTAGAACTTTACCCAAAAATTTCTTCTGCTCTGCTTGTAGATATTGATCTTGATGATTCTGACGATTTTATCATTACTACTGAAGATTCAACTCTTTACGTTTTTGATTCTGCTGGAAATACCCTGACAGGATTTCCACAAGATATCCCGCTTAATTCAACTGCTGTTCCATCAATTAGTGATATTGATAATAACGGCTTCCCTGAAATATTGATCGGTGGAGAAAACACATTTGCTATATTCAATAAAAATGGTGATGTGTTCAAACCAAGCAATGAACTTAGTGATCCCGATTCATCCTTTATTGCTTCGGGAATTATCGCTTTGAACATAGATGATGATGACGAGAAAGAAATACTTGGAACGATGTCCCGCAACAGATTTTGTGTGTGGGATAATGTTAATTTCAATGATTTTGAATTAAATAATAATTATGATATCTCGTTTGGCAGTCGCAGTCTGAATTACCCATTGATCTCAGATTTTTCAAATTCAGGAATAGATGCATTCATCCCTTCCAACAACGGCACAATTTACAAAACAGGCATTACTGCTATGCAGGCAGATATTGATGCAGAGATCTGGCAGGTGGAATATGCCAATCTACAAAGAACAGCATCACTGCATATCCCATCCGAAGAACCACCTGAAAACGGAAGTAAAGTTTTCAATAAAGCTCAAACCTATTTTTATCCGAATCCTTTGAGCACAACCTTCAATAAAGCTATAAATTATCACTCCCAAATTCCTGCAGAAACGATAATTTTACGGATAGAAACATATCAGGATGTCAATGTAAAAATAAAAATATTTGACATCGCAGCCAACAAAATCTATGAAAACATCAGTTCTTGTGAAGCAGGATTTAATAATAAGATCAATATTGATGCATCAGATCTGTCATCTGGTGTTTATTTTGCGATATTGAGTGCGAAGGGGAAGGTTGTAAAATTAAAATTTGCTATAGAAAAATAGTATCGTTCTTTAAATTTGTAAATTATTTAAAATATAGTGTTTTCTGTCATCCTGACGAATCTTGTACGTTGTTCTCTGGAAGGATCTCATTCTTTCACGAGGAGCAAAGCTGAAAGCTCTTCCGAGAGATTCTTCGTTGGTAAGGCTAAAAGAAACCTCAGAAAGACAGTATGTTTTCATTTTGAAAAACACTTAATGGAGGAAAAAATTGTTAAGAATAAATAAAATATTGTTGATGCTGATCATCTTCAGTTTAGCTGTACTGCTTACTGCTGAAACCAGCGGAGAGTATGGCTTTCAATTACTTAAGATAGCCTCAGGACCAGAAGGTGCAGCACAGGCCGGGACGGGAGCGTTCTTTTCAGGCGAAGCTTATGCTTTTATGATCAATCCTACAGCCGGATTATTTGCAGAGCAAAGAGTTATTTCGATAGCACAGAATTACTGGATATTCGATACAAAATTGAATAGTGCCGGGTACATTAATACAAACGGCAAAACATCATTTGGTGTTGCTTACCGTTACCTGGATTATGGTATGCTGGAAAATAGAACAGACACAGGAACACTTATTGGTGAATTCCACCCAATGGATCTTATTTTCTCTTTAAACTTCGGTTATCGTTTCACACCAAACCAATATGCAGGAATAAATGCAAATGCTCTTTATGAAAAGATCGATACCGCATCTAGTTACGGATACACTTTCGATCTTGGCTATACTTACCTCTCATATCTACAGGGACAGAAATTCAGTGCAGTTATAAAAAATCTGGGTCAAACTTCGGCGATGGAGAATGAAACAATTGATCTTCCAATTTCTTTTGAACTTGGTGTCATACAGGAATTCGACATTAACACAATTAAGCTTTTCAGTGAACTTAAGATGATCAAGCATATTGATGATGACGAGTTGAGAGCAGTTCTTGGAACAAAAGTAAAACTCAACAATATTTTAGATCTTAAATTAGGTTATAAGCTAAACTTTGATGCGGAAAGTTTTACTGCAGGTTTCGGTATAAATTTGAAGAAGATATCTATCGATTATGCATATGTTCCATTTGAATATAACGTTAACGATGTACATGTAATAGGGTTATCATATAAATTCTAATGAGGTGGTTTTATGAAGTTGGTCATGAACATAATTCTCATAATGGCAATTTCCATTTCTCTATGGGGAATGGATTATGTTCCAAATCAGCTTATATTTAAAACCACTTCCGCAAAACAGGTAAATAATAAAACGATCGGTCTGGAAAGTTTTGATAATTTTCTGGCTGAGAGAAACATTGATAACTTAAAGTCTATCCTTCCAAAATCGGATAATAAATATTTCATAGCAACCTTTCCAAACGATATAAACTGGGAAAATATCAAGAACTATCAGTTTGAAGGAATCGAATATTTCCAATTGAACTATTTAAATGAATTCTACCTGCAGCCTAATGATCCTGAATTCCCTGATCAACAAGTACATCTGGATAACTGTAATATCCCTGAGAGCTGGGACTACACAGTTGGGAACGAGCAGATCATAGTTGCCATTGTTGATTCCGGTATTCATTTCGATCATCCTGATCTGCAGAATAATATCTTTATTAACCAGAATGAGATTCCAAATGATGGTATTGATAATGATGATAATGGTTATATTGATGATGTTTACGGCTGGGATTTTGTAGATGCTCCTGAACTTAGCAGTATTGCACTGGGTGATTATTTACAACAGGATAATCAGCCTGATGACGAATTGAATCATGGTACTCATCTTGCTGGAATAATTTCTGCAGACACAAATAATGGAGAAGGTGTGAGCGGCATTTCATGGAACTCTAAACTGCTGATTATTCGATCCGGTTTCAAGACTTTGGATGGCGGGTATCTTCAAGATGATGATGCTGCCGCAGGAATAATCTATGCTGCCGATATGGGAGCAGATGTGATAAACTTGAGCTGGGGAGATATAAATTATTCTCAGATAATTGCCGATGCCTGTTATTATGCTTACAATAAAGGAAGCATTATTGTAGTTGCAGCCGGCAATGAAGGTGCTACTGCTTCTCATCAAGTAGTTTATCCTGCTCAACTTTCCACAACTCTCGCTATTGGGGCTGTAGATAAATATAAGAACCGTGCTCTCTTCTCCAGTTACGGTCCGCAACTCGATCTGGTTGCTCCGGGGCAACTTGTATTAAGTACCTATGATACTACACCGGAAGATCTTTATAAAGAGCAATCAGGAACTTCTATGGCTGCTCCTTTTGTTGCCGGAGCAATTGCACTTCTTTTATCAGTAGAGCCGGGACAAGACTTTCCTGAAATACGCGGACGTCTTATCTCTTCTGCCCACGATCTTGGTGATGAGGGCTTTGATAATATCTTTGGGAATGGACTGCTGGATGTTTATTCACTGCTTACTAATTTTTCCTACCCGATAATTGAAATTACAACACCTCAAGATAATGCTGGATTAAATTCTACTTTTGATATTATTGGAACTGTACAATGCTCCAATTTCTGGCGTTATTCAGTTAAATACACTTCCGCAGAAATGCCGTTATCAACAGACTGGCATGATGTTGATCCGCAAAATGATTACTATTTTGAACAAGTAGATAATGATCTAATTGCACAATTCATAATTGATAATTATGTGGCAGATGAAACCTATAAAATTAAAATTGAAATTACAACACTGGATAATCAACATTATAATTATTTTAGAACAATCCATATTGATCAAACAGCTCCTGAATTCTATGCAGAATATGCATCTTACATGAAACGATTTTCGGCAGAAATCCCAGAATATTATATTCAGGCTTTATTTGATGAAGATGTGAATATCTTTCTTAAGCAATATCCTTCAACTGAATTTCTTCCTTATTTCGGGGAGGCGGATTCACTTCAAATAATTAAGATCGATGGTCTCCCGCCAAACGTTCTTATAGATGTAAAGGCAAATAATCTTTGCGGTTTGGAAACAATTATTAATGATGCCTATGAATTTGAAACCGATCAGGAAGCTATTGATATTCACGGTTTCAGCCAGACAGCTATTGGCAATGAATTCGTCTCAATCCAAAAAAATTATGATTTTGACGGGAATGGAAACAATGAGATCTTTGCACTTGAGATCGAAGGTGAACTGCAAACATTAAAAATGCTTGAATTAAACGGTGAAGAACTTATAATCAAACATGTATTCTCTGCAGTTTTCTGGCCGAATGATATGGGAAATTCAAATGAAAGCGGAATGGAAGTCATCGGAATTCAGCTTAATCGCCCACTTGTCCTCGAAACTTCCGGTGAGACCTATCCTTCTCAGCCAATCTTTGTTGATGAAAATGCTCTTGGTGCTAATTTTGCGGATTATGATGATGACGGAATTGATGAGGTTATTCTGGTAAAAAACGAAGCTGATATCAATGGAATTTCACATCGTGTTATCACCCTTAATCAGAGAAACGGAGATGCATTTGATAGAGATGAACTGATACTAAATACTACACCAACAAATCAGAAGAATTTCTTCTCTACAAAAGTGATTTGTGATAAATTGGATAATGATAATTATCCCGACATCTTAGCTGCCGATAAAGACGGTGATATTATGATATTTGAACAAGAATCGGGAACATTTGAAATGGTGTGGGATTACAGATTACCGGTTAATAATGCTTATAATCTTTGCTCGGGAGATTTCACAGGAGACGGCTTATTAGAATTCTGTGTTGGCGGCTATAATCAAGATGCTTCCGATCCAGCTAGATCATTTTCATATTATGAATTCTTCAAAAATACAGGCACAAATAACGAATATCAATCACTTGGTTATCTCGCTTTTTCAGAGATCAATACTAAAAATTCTATAGCTTCAGCTGATATAGATGGCAATGAAGATGATGAGATCGTGATAGCCGTACCGCCCAACATTTATATCATTGATTATATTGACGGGCAGTTCCAACCAATTTGGCAAGGGCTTTCAGCAAAAACAAGTTCTAATGTTATAGCTTTTTCGGGCAAAACTGCTTCTCAGGATGCATTTATTATTACCAATATAGAAGATAACGGAGAAATTCGAAGCTCATTGATAACAGAGATGGAAGAATTCACGGGTCCCATATCCCCACAATTCTTCAATGCTGCTCCTGTTGATTCTGTATCTGTTTATCTATCATGGCAGCATCCCGGTGCAGATAATTTCAAGGTTTATCGCAAGTTTGAAAATAATATAGCAATGATTGCTGGCAATGTACAAGATAACTATTTCATAGATGATAATCTTACAACCGGCGATACTCTCTACTATCAGATTACAGCCATAGATAATTCATTTGATCCGGTAGAAAGCCTTCCCACAGCATGGGAAATTGCCGTTCCCTATTTTGCTCCCGAGCTTAATAATATCAGAATGATATCACAATATGAGATCAAACTTAAATTCGATTTAGAAGTCGATAATATCTTCTCTACAATATTCTCTGTGGAATTTGGTAGAGAAATGATCTATCCGATCTCTGTAAATATGATCGAACAAAACACAGCTTTGATCTTGCGATTCAATGATGAATTCGGTGAATATTATGATTATATTTTAAACATTTCAGGATTAACGGGTAAGACCGGTGTTCCAGTAGACCAGGGCCCCTATCAGTTCCAATATGAAGAAGATACTTTTCCTCCTGAGATCATTACTGTGAAAGCCTCCAGTACAAAAATGGTTAATATCATTTTCAGCGAAGCATTGAATGAAACAACGGTCGAGAATATTGGTAATTATACTCTTCTTCTACCGGCTGTTGATAAAGATAATGAAATTGAGAGCTTAGAATATGTTGAAGCTGATTCGTGTTATGTGTCAATGCACTTTAAATATGAGCTCAAATACACAAATCAACCCTATTTCTTAAAAGTGAACAACATAAAGGATCTGGCTGGTAATCCAATTTCCATTAGCGGCAATAAATGTCATTTCAGCTTGACATCTATGTTGGGTCTAAGAAATTTAAAACAAATGATAGTTTATCCGAATCCGCTTGATATCAGTGAAAATCTGATTGATAAGGTTAACTTTATCAATCTTCCACCTGATGTTTCCGGCAGTATCTGGATATATAGTTTAGATGGAGAATTGATCTTTGAGAGCAAAGTGGGTCCTTATAGTATTAATGATCTGAAGCCCTATTTCAGTTGGAAATGTGAAAATAATTCCGGTAATAGAATTTCATCAGGGATATATTTTTATCTTCTTAGAATGGGCAAGGATTCTCGCAAAGGAAAGATCATAATAATTAATTAGGT
>JAQICU010000297.1 GCA_027858325.1 Candidatus Cloacimonadota bacterium | reverse complement strand
CCATCAATTATATCGTTTAGAGCTGATTTAAGGTCATCTCCGGTCAATCCTTCTGTGCCGTCATAATAGCCGGGTGGGATTTGTGAAAATGCCATTGAACTCATAATTAACAAACCAATTGTAATTAATATTTTATTCATTTTTTAAACCTCACTTAATTGTATTAAAGAAAATTTATGTCCTGTTTGTGTCAAAAGAAAAGGTAAAATAATCCAATCGATGAACAACCATCAGTTTGTTTCATTGACACAAAAAACCATATCAACCTTTTTAGCTCCAATATGTTAACAGATAAAGAGATATTAGAAGAGAGTAGAAGGATCTTCGAGCTGCAGATCGAAGAAAAGGATATGCTGGATTTCAAAAATGTTTTTGGGAATAAGCATCCGGTACATATTGAAATAGGAAGCGGAAGAGGAGAATTTCTCTTTAGAACTGCACAGCAAAATCCCGAAATAAATTTCATTGGAATTGATCTCAAAGAAAAACGGGTTAAAACATTATTCCGTATTTTATATAAAGAGAAACTAAAAAATGTAAGAATCGCCAAAATATTCCTGGATGAAGAAAGTATTAAGTTCATTCCACCAAATTCAATTGAGCGAATTTATTTACAGCATCCCGATCCCTGGCCCAAGAAGAGACATTTCCACCGCCGGATCGTCCAACATAGCTTTATAGATATTTTGCATAAATTGCTGACTAAAGGTGGTATTATTGACATTGCTACCGATCATGAGGATTACGCTAATTGGATCGTTGAACACTTCAGGAAAAGAAAAGATTTTACATCAATTAATAAAAAAGGGTTTACAAGAGAATCGGAAGATGGACATGTTGAAACATATTTTGAAAAGAAGAAAAGGGAAGAGGGATTTGAGCCGTATTTTATGAAGTACCGGAGTATATAATGGATCGAGAAAAATTTATCAAACTCTTTAATGAATTTGTGGTTCGTTCAAGCGAACATTACAGCATATTTGCCTGTAAGAATAAAGAAGCTTTTAGGCTTAAGCCAGACGATAATTGCTTTATCCGAACGGAGTTCGCAATAGATAGAGACCGCATCCTGCACAGTGGTGCTTACCGTAGATACCAGGGTAAAACACAGGTTTTCTCTTTTACTAATATGTTCGATGAAGAGACTTCCAACAGAAGCCTGCATACAACTTATGTATCACAAATTTCCAGAACTATAGCCAATATGCTAGGTTTGAATTTGGAACTGGTAGAATCCATTGCTTTAGGGCACGATCTGGGACATACACCTTTTGGTCATGATGGTGAAGTTGCACTTTCTAAGATCTGCAAGGAAGCCGGTATCGGAGAATTCCATCATAATGTCCAAAGTCTTAATATTGTTGATTATATTTCGAGAAAAGGCAAAGGACTAAATCTCACATTTCAGGTGAGAGACGGAATAATCTCCCATGATGGAGAAGTACATAACCAGATATTGCATCCGCAAAGAGATAAAACAGAAAATGATATTCAGGAATATATTAAAGTAAGAATGGAAGGTAAAAAACAAAATTGGATGCCATCTACTTTAGAAGGTTGCGTTGTAAGGATATCCGATACAATTGCCTATATTGGACAGGATATCGAAGATGCTATCAGATTGAAGATCATGAATAGAAAAGAGATACCAAAAGATTGTGCAGAACATCTTGGAGGAAACAACAGTGAAATAATTGATACACTTGTTAAAAGTGTTATATTGAATAGTCATGGGAAAGATCAGGTAGCTTTCGATGAAGATACATCTTACTATTTATTCAAATTGAAAAAATTCAATTATCAACGTATTTATACTGATAAAGATGTAAAAAAAGCAAGAGAAAGAATCAATAGAAGTATGGAAGTTCTCTTCGACCAATATATTGAAGATATAAAAGAGAATAATGAAAAATCTAAAATATTCTTGCATTTCTTAAATAGAAAGGATAAGTCATATCGTGATAAATTCAATGATTATGAGGTTGTACGTGATTTTATTGCAACAATGACAGATCGATATTATAATGAAGAAGTAAAAAGT
>JAQICU010000260.1 GCA_027858325.1 Candidatus Cloacimonadota bacterium | reverse complement strand
GAAAGCAGCTTCTATTGATCTGGAATAGACTAATTGAAAAAAGCTAAAATAAATTGCTTTCATGACAATTCGAATTAGATTAATACATATACCCCTTGGGGGTATGTGGAATAGTTGTGATAAAAGGCGTAACGTGAAGAAAGAAGATTTGGAGGATATGATGTTTTTAATCTGGATAGTATTGTTAGTAATCTTGTTTTTATTTTATAATAAGATAGGTTTACGAAAAGGGAATGATCCTTTAACAATCTTGAAACAAAGATTGGCAAAGGGAGAAATCTCTATTGATGAATATGAGAAAGCTAAACAAGAAATAATGTAAGAGGATAGAAAAATGAAAAATATTAAAAAAGCCTGGGCCGAATTTTTGAAACGAGTGGAAAAAGAAAATGAAGATCTATTCCATGGTAACAAACCAAATTGCTGTGACTTGAACAGTAAACCAAAAGGAGAAGAAAATGAAGAAGCTTGTAGCCGTAGTAGCCGTAACCCTGATGATAATGAGCCTGTACTCTCATGGAAATGATATGAACAAAGATGGAAACGACACCAAGAACATGGGAAATGAAAAAATGATGAAAATGGATGATGCTGAAGGCAACATGAAATGTGGAATGAATGATGGCATGATGAAAATGCATAATGGCAATATGATGAATGGAAGGTATAAAAAAAATATGGAAATAATGACCGGTAACCTGGATTTGAATGAAGATCAGGCAAAGATCGTGAGTGAAAAGCAATATCTATATCGCATGGAATTGATAGGCCTGGAAACAGAAATCAAAAAAGCGAAACTGGAAAAAGACAAAGTGACTAAACAGAATGACTTCAAGAAAATAAAGAAACTTAATGAAAAGATCTCTAGTATCGAAGCCCAGATATTGAACAAAAAAATCGAACTTGAGGAAGATATCTATAACCTGCTGGATGAAAAACAGAAAGAAAAGTGGAAAACCAGCAATGTTGAAACATGTACTAATAAAATGATGATGCATGGTAATATGAATGACCAGCATAAGTAGAAATCGTGAAACAGATATTCCTGATAGTTCTACTCATAATTTCGATTTCCGTGTTTGGTCATACAAATGAAACAGGCACAACAGCCGTGAGCAATGTGCATCATATGATGAATTTTGGCTTAATGAATAATGGATGGTACCTCTTAATATGGCCTGGACTTGCTATTGTAGTATTTATAGTGTTGATGAGTATACACAAAAAGGCTGATAACCAAATGGTAATTTTGAAAAAGAGATTTGCCAAAGGTGAAATTACTTCTGAAGAACTACACAAACTACAACTGGCTATCAAAGAAAATTAATGAGGAAAGAGTGAAAAAATTGCTTGGTAATACAAAAAAGCCTTAAAAAAACTGAATTCTGATAGTCATCAACTTTTAGCGAGCTGGTGGCTATCGGAAATTACAAAAGATACTACAATCACACAAGTAATTGCCATAAAATTTATAATGACTTGACCTTACAGAATAAAAAGCAATAAGTAGGTTTTATGAAAACTTCTTATATTTGGAAGCGAGAGGTGAAAGATGAATAAAAGAAAAAAATCTACTATAGTTCAAAGCAAGAATGAAGAAAAACCTAAAATGCGAGTTATAACCCAAAACAGCTTTAAGATATTTCTACCGGTCTTCATTTTAATGTTAGGAGTGATGAGTTACATTCTTTACATTACAAATAAATCAGAATTAAAAACCTATCAGAAAAATGAAACTCAACTGATAGATATGCAGATATTTAACACAAAAAATGATTTATTTCAAGCAGCTTCAGATATAATCTTGTTGGCCAATCTGGACGAGGTAAAGGAATTGTGGGATTCAAAAGGCAAGATCAATAATACAGTGCTGGAGCAATTATCTACAAATTATAAGACTATTGCGTTTTACAAAAAGTTTTATGATCATCTGCATTTAATTGACGAAAACGGTAATGAAATATTGCGAGTGAACTATCTGGAAGGAGAAATGGCAACAGTTGTTTCTTCACAGCTTCAACATGATAGCGACTGCGATTATTTTTCTGCTGCATTCAAGATAAATCAAGGTGAAGTATTTGTATCATCATTTGAATTGAACAAGAAACAAGGAGAGATAGAACTTCCTTTTAAACCAGTAATAAGATTTGCAACACCAGTTTTCGACAATAATGACGAGAAACGCGGAATAGTGATGTTCAGCTATTTAGGTGATATAATGTTGGATAATTTCAGCAGTCATGTAGCGAAATCGAAAATTCATAAATCAATGCTGCTTAATGCTCAAGGATTTTATATTGTTGGTCCGAATCCTGAAAACGATTGGGCTTTTATGTATGATGATCGACAAGATCGTTCTTTCGCAGCTAAATACCCTACAGCCTGGTCGAGAATAATAAAAGAAGACAGCAGCCAGTTCATTACCCCGCAAGGTATGTTCACAGCCAAAACAATTTATCCATTGATGGTAAGTCAAACTGATGGAAAGGAAACAAACCATGCAATCTCCCCTATTAAGCTGCAAAGTAATGCAAACGAATATTTTTGGAAAGTTGCTACATTCATACCTGCTAGCGAATTGTATTCCAAACGCAATAAACGCTTTTCAAACACCTCTCTTATAGCAGCCATATTGACATTAATATTTGCTTTGAGTGCTTACTGGATATCTGTAGCAATAATCCGGCGCAAACAAGCTGAAGAACAGATCAAGCAAGATTTGAGAGTAAAAACTGCTCTTCTGCAGGAGTTGTATCACCGCACCAAGAATAATATGCAGCTTATCGCTTCTATGCTGAAGATGCAATCCAGGAGTATTGAGAATAAATCCCTGGCCGGTGTCTCCAGTATCGATTTTCTGCATGATTCATTTGATGCAATTATCAACCGGATCAAAGCCATGAGTATGGTTCATCAGAAACTGTATCAGGCAGAAGACCTTTCTCATATTAATTTGAAAGAGTATATTAAAGACCTGGTTAATTTATTGATGATAAGTTATCATATCCATCCAGAAACAATATCAGTGAAACTGGAATTGGAAGATATGCTTTTGTTAATTGATTCTGCTATACCCATCAGTTTGGTTTTAAATGAACTGATCTCTAATGTATTCAAGCATGCTTTTCCTGATAATGCAGAAGGTGAAATATCAATTCGATTATTCAAAGAAGAAGATGAGACAATAAACATTCATATAAGTGATAATGGCGTTGGAATTCCTGAAGATATTGATCTGGAAATTGTGAATACAATCGGAATTCGAACAGTGTATAGCCTTGCCAAGCACCAATTGAATGGTGAAGTAAATTATAAAACGGATAATGGTTTGAAATGGCAAATCAGCTTTAAAGATGATCAATATAAAGTAAGAGTGTGAAAACAGGAACAGGCAAAAACGGAGAACGAATATGAAAATTGATCCTATCTGTAACATGGAAGTAAATGAAAAAAAAGCTATCATGTATGATGATGATGGAATTATATTATACTTTTGCTCTGAAGGATGCAAAGCAAAATATATCTCACTGAAAAATTCGAGAGAAAAACACAACACATATGATCTGATAATAATCGGTGGTGGACCAGCTGGATTAACTGCTGGAGTTTATGCAGCCTTGCTGCGGCTTAACGTATGCCTGATCTCTAAAGATCTGGGGGGCCAAGCTATCGACAGCACAAAGATAAAGAACTATATGGGCTATGATTTTGTGACCGGACCAGAATTGATTGAGAAATTTAAAGATCAGTTTCTTCATTCAAATTATATTGATCATATAATGGGAGAAGTAAAGCAAATCACCGTGATTGGAAAGCAAACAATATTAACAACCGAAAATGGAAAAACCCATACATCCAAGTCATTAATATTGGCTACTGGAATGAGAAGGAGAAGATTGGGAATCCCCGGTGAAGAGAAGTATCAACGTAAAGGGATATTTTTTGGTAATATCCAGGACATGAGTTTTTTGCAGAATAAGTCCGCATTAGTAATCGGGGGTGGAAATTCTGCGATGCAGATAGTAGAAAATCTGCATACAGTTGCCCAAGATATTTATCTGGTTTCTGATATACCCATTACTGCCGATGCAAACAATATTGAAAAAATTAGAAAAATGAAAAACGTTAAAGTTTTTGAAGGATCTACTATAACTGAATTTGGTGGAGAAGATAATCTGCAGTTTGCTGAGCTGGAACAAATATCCAATCAAGAAAAGACCAAGCTAGAAATAAGAGGGGCGTTCATTGCAATAGGTTTGCAGCCCAATAGCGCTATAGCAGCAGATATAGTAGACTTAAACAAGAAAGGTGAAGTTTTAATTGAGAATAATTGCGCGACATCTGTACCGATGATATTTGCAGCAGGTGATGTGACCAATGCCTTTGGTAAAAGGATTGTGATTGCATCTGGTGAAGGTGCAAAAGCTACAATGGCCGTAAGGCAATACTTGCTAGATTTGAAAAAAACGGAGGAACTATGAAATATTCAATTAGAAAAAAAATGAATACATCTTTTGATGAAGCGCGAGAGCGAGTTATCGACGCACTACAAAAGGAAGGATTTGGAATATTAACCGAGATTGATGTGAAAGCTACATTGAAAAAAAAGATCAATGTTGATTTTGATAATTACATAATCTTGGGAGCCTGCAATCCATCTAACGCTTTTAAAGCCTTGAATGCTGAAATTGAAATTGGGTTGATGCTGCCCTGTAATGTAATAGTATATCAGCAAAATAATGAAATTTATGTTTCGGCAATATTGCCCTCTGCAGCAATGGGCATCATCGAGAACGAGCTATTAAAAAAAATAGCTGCCAATATCGAACAGAAGCTATCAAAAGTAATTAAAAACTTATAGCAGAAAGGAAGATGATCATGACAACGTATAAATGCCCTAAATGTGGAATGGAATATGATGAGCCAGGAAAATGTACAATGGATGGTGAAGTTTTGAAAGAAGTAACAGATCATAGCGTTTCCGAACATGAACATAACCATTCTGGAAAACATAAAGATCATGATCATAATGAACATC